>NZ_APJX01000008.1 GCF_000350545.1 Desulfotignum phosphitoxidans DSM 13687 | reverse complement strand
CCGCCTCGATTAGTGAGGATTGAGACTTATCCGCCTCAGCAATCCATTACATACAGATCAGTCCGAATCACCGCCTCGATTAGAGAGGATTGTAATTGAAACCTGCCGATGACTGACCGAAGGACGGTTAATCCAGGCAACCTGAAAAACAGGAGGTGTTTATGAAATTGTTAGAGTGGGAAGTATCGGAAGATTCTTATCAGGAGCAGATCAATATTCCAAAAGAGATCAGAGCTCTTGCCGGAGAAGAGGGGATTTCAACGGAGGTCAAACAAAGTGCAGCCGTTGAAATACTGAATCTGACCACAGGTGAGTCATATACGGGGCGGCTTGCCATCACAGGGACCCATCAACTTTATCTGCCCGTTGAGATTCAAAAAATGCTGGAAGGAGCCGGCCGGATAAGGATCCGGTTGATATGAGTGGTATGAAAGAGGGTGTCGTCAAAATTCCGATTTCAGAAATTTACCTGGATGAATCCATTTATCCCAGGGAAACGATTGATCACAGGCGCATTGCCGTTTTTGAAGAAAATCTCCGGGATGGATTTGAATTTGACCCCATCGAGGTACAGGTATGGCCGGATCCGGAAAATCCGGCAAAGGTCAGGTACCGGATCCTGGATGGGCGCCACCGGTGGGGCGCGTATAAAAAAACGGGTGCCACCCACATCGAGGTGGTGATTATCACCCTGGACCAGATGGAACCGATCCTGTATGCGGCCCAAATGGCCATCGGGCCCAAACAGCTGACGGAAGCTGAAACACGCAATACGGCACGTCGTGCGTTTCAAAGCGATCCCCGGCTGACCTCTTCTGAAATCGGCCAGGCCATTGGCAGATCCAGGCAGGCGGTTGACAAATATATCGCCGATTTAAGGGCCACGGCTATTTTTGATCTTGAACTCAAAATTTTCCGGTTACATCAACTGGGGATTCCCCAGGACCGGATTGCCAGAAGAGTCGGTCTGGGTCAGCAGAGGATTTCACGCTATTTACGCCTTTTGCCACAAATAGCAAAAGGCGTAAACACGGATTTATCGAAGGGTTTTACCGTCCCGCAGGTGGCGCAAAAGCACGGCTGGCCTGAATCTCTGGTCTGGTCACAGGCGTTGGTAAAAGCCGATGATTTTGACCGGTTCAAGGCACTTCAATGGGGCATCCGGACCTGGGATGTGTGGAATTTCATGGAATGCGACCCCCGGTTCGGCGATGACTGGCCCGGCCGGATCCCGGCCCAGCTGGTGGCGCATATCCTGTATTTCTTCTCAGAGCCCGGTGACCTGGTGCTGGATCCCATGGCCGGGGGCGGGGTGTGTGCCGATACCTGCCTGGCCATGGGCCGGCGATGCTGGAGCCTGGACATGGATGACCGGCCCGAGACCAGGCCTGAGATCGAGCCCTGGTTCTGGGACCCGGAACAGGAATGGGACACCCGGCCGTTTTTCAATACCAGGGAAAAGCCCGCCCTGATCATCTGCGATCCCCCCTATTTTGATAAAAAAGCGGACGCGTATGCAGAAAAGAGCATTTCCGGGTTGTCCAAAACAGAGTATCTCGCCTTTTTAGAGCGGTTTTTGCGTTTTTTAAAACAGATCTCCAGAAAAAACGCCCGGCTGGCGTTTATCAATGCAGACTGGCGGGATTTTCAGAACTGCCCGGCAAAAAAAGAGGATCAGGGCCAGGCGATTTTACTGACCGATTATTATGAGATGTTTAAAAACACGGGCTGGACCCTGACTCATCTCATCCAGGCGCCTATGTCTTCGGAGCGGTTTAACGGCGGGGTGGTGGCTGCCATGCAGAAAAAAAAGATCCTCGGGGTCACCAGCCGGTATGTGATGGTTTTGAAATAAAGGAGGTCAAAAATGGCACGACGAATTTATATCAGTTTTATCGGTACCGGCGATTATAAGCCGGCAACGTACTCCTTAAATAACAGAACAGCTGACGTCTCCCGGTTTGTCCAGTCAGCTGAGTTGCAGATTATTGGCCCGGATTACTTTGACAAGGTTTTTCTGGTCATGACGGAAAGTTCCAGAGAAAAACATTTCAAGGCATTGAGATCGGAATTGATAAAACTGGGCGTTGAAAATATTCATGACATCTCAATTACGGAAGATCTGGAACCGGCCCATCACTGGGGATGGTTTGAAACAATCCTGAGCTTTATTGATCATGGAGATGAATTAACCGTTGATCTGACCCATGGATACCGGATTATCCCCATTGTTTTTTCCACAGCCCTGAATTTTCTCCAGAAAGCCAAGGACATCAAAATCAAGGCGGTTTACTATGGGGCTTTCGAAGCGGGTGTCGATGTGGCCCCTATTGTGGATGCCAAGGATTTTTACGTCATCAATGAATGGACGGATGCCGTCGCAAGACTGGTCGAAGATGCTGATCCCGGCAAGCTGGGCCGCGTGGCACAGAAAGAGGAAAACACCAATTTAAAGGAATTTGACGATCCTGAACTGGTGGCTGCTTTTGACGACCTCACAAAGGCGCTAAAAAATGTCGAAATCCATACGGTTTCGGAAAAAGCCGCCCGGGCTGTGAATCTCATTCGAAAAAAAGAAGCCGGGGCGTCAACGACAGGCAGAATTCTGCTTGAACTGGTCAAGGAAAAATTCATTTCCCTGATCAAGGACAAATCATTCACGGGGCGGTATGACCATGACTATTTTCAACTCCAGCTGGAAATCGTCAAGATTCTGCTGGATCATCAGCTTTTTATGCAGGCCTATACCGTGATGCGTGAAATGCTCGGGTCCTTCGGGTTGATCACCATGAAAAAAAAGGCGAAAATCAGCAATGAAAAAGGCAGAAAACAACGGCGTAAAGCGGAATTGTTCATCCGCATGCTCCAGAATGACGAATCAGAATGGGAATTTTCTGAAGATGAAAAAAAGAATATGGTGCGGATCATGCCTCTTTACAGGGAAATGGAAGCTGCCGGTATTGTGATACGATTGAAAGCTTTGACCGAAGATCTGACTAAATACAGAAACGGATTCGATCACGCCTGGACAAAACACCCCACTGCCTTTGATGATATTGAAAGCAAAGGGAACAGGTTTTTTCAGGAGATCGAAGATATCATACAGCAGCTGGCAGCACAGCATTTTTTTTAATTTTTCGTATTCAGTGCCGTAATACCTGTCAGAAACCCAAAGGAGGCGATTATGGCAACACTGGAATCCGCAGCAAGAATCATTCATCGGCCCGAAACCCCTTCCGTTCCGGCGGTCCCGGCGAAAACAGCTTCCCGGGAGCCGGAAACCGAATCCCGGACCGATCTGTTCACCCAGGACGAACTGTTCGGGGTCAAAAAAGGCCAGTACATCAAAAAAGCCCGGGCCAGGGTATTGGCGGACATCGAATCGTTGTCCGGCAACTGCCGGTGGCAGGATATCGTCAGTCTGTATCATCCCGTGGAAGAAAAACTGCCGGAGCTGGATGAGGCAGGCATGGCCGACATGGTCAAGGAAAAAATCGCGTTCGCCATGGGACACCTGAAACAGTTCGACGATGCCATTTCATTGCTTACTGCCTGCATCCGCAATGACCCGGACAATTTCTACACCCGGTCATCCCTGGCATATACGGCCTACTCGTCCCTGTTTGCCGCCAAAAACCGTGAAATTTTCCTGGCCGGGGCTCCCCGGGCGAGGCGGATCGAGCTGGCTCACGAAAACTTCACCCGGGCCAGAAAACTGCGGCCGGACGGGGTGACCAATTGTTACCGACATGCCATGCTGCACCTTCAGATCCAGAACAAACCCAAACCGGCCCTGCACCTGCTGAACCAGGCCATTGCCAACTGGGAAAACCTGTCGGAACAAGACCAGACCCGGCGGCACCAGGAAAAGAAAAACTATGTCAAATCCCTGTACCGCAGTGCCAGTGTGCTTCTGGCAAACGGCGAGGCATTGAAGGCCCTGGAACGGATTCAGACCTGCCTGAAACAGGATGAATCTTCCCATCACGTATCTGTGTGCTTCAAATATTTCGCTTTGGGCAAAATCCAGTTCTGCCGGGAGGAATACGGCCGGGCCGGGGAAGCCCTGCGGTTCGCCCTGCAAAGCCGGGAGAAAAACCAGCCCGTGGATTTTGTGCATGAACTGCTGGCCCGCACCTGCCTGGCACAGGGCCTGATCGATCAGGCCAAATACACCATCGAGCAGGTCCCGGTCAGGATGCGGCGGCCCTATTTCCGGTGGACGGAGGCGGATGTGCTGTGTGCGGCAGGACGGTTTGACCGGGCCTTGCAGGTGCTCACGGAAACCGCAGACCGGGACAGCCGGTCGAAACATGTGGCCCTGGTGCGCCTGGCCAAAATCTGCTACAGCCGGGGGCAGTTTGAATCCGGGGCTGGACATGCCGGCCGGGCCGTTGATTTCTTCAATGAAAAATGGGGCAATCTTTTTTATGAAGGCCTTTTCTGGCAGGCATTGTGCGCGTTCAAGGCCGGCCGGAAACAACAGGCTGAAACCCTGGTGGCGGAACTGGAGCGGGCATGTCCGAACTTTCCCAAACTGGACCGGCTGGCCGCCATGGTGCGGGGATAGGATGCCATGAAACCATCTGCAACAACACAGGTGCTTTCCGAGACCACCACAAAAGGACGCTCCAAAAACACTGCCCCACCGGGAACAGATTACACCCTGCTGGTGCGGCGCCTGGAAAAAGCCGTGCTGGAAAATCCGGAAAACGCCCGGGTCCGGGAGGTCCTTGCCAGACAAGTCGTGTGGCAGAAGCTCCCCGTGCCCCAGGCCCTGGAATGGGCCTCTCTGGCCCAGATTGCGGGATTGCCGGACACGGCCCTGGAGATCTATGGGTTCCTGACAGAAAATGATCCGGACAATGCCGGGATCTGGGAACCCTATATCCGGTTGCTGGATATCCTGGATTACCGGACGCGGCTGTCTTCGGCTGCGGCCCTGGCCGGCCGGTATCTGACCAGGGAAGAGATCGCAGCCTGGATATCCGGAAAGTCGGAGCCAGCTGACAGTCCTCGACGGATGGACCCGGATCTGGCCGCAGCTGAAGATCCCTTTGCCCGGATGCATGCCTGGCAGGCTTTACTGGACCGTTTCATGGATCTGTTTGCCGGCCGTGATGATGTGTTCGCCCGGCAATGGGCGGACAAAAATGAAGGGAAATCCGGTTATGTGCCCGTGCGCCGGCCCATGGACAAAGCCGATCTGGAAGAGCATCTCAAGGGATTGAAAACCTACGGCATCTATCTGATGGCCCAGGATGCCACGGTCCAATGCGGCATCATCGATGCGGACCTGGTGAAACCGCTGCGCATCACCCCCCGGAAGCAGGCAGACCAGGCCCGGATCAAAAAAGAGCAGGTATACATGATCACCCGGATCAGGGAATCGTCCCGGGAACTGGGTCTGACACCGCTGGTGGAGGTCAGCGGGGGCAAGGGGTTTCATTTCTGGTATTTTACAGACCGGCCCGTGGCGGCCTCTGTGATGCGCAAGGCTTTGGCAGGACTGGTGGACCCGTTGAGAAAAGACCTGTCCTGTTTTGAACTGGAAGTGTTTCCCAAGCAGGACCAGTTGAGCGGCAAGGGATTCGGCAATCTGGTGAAACTGCCCCTGGGCATCCACCGGCTGTCCGGCAAACGGTCTTATTTTCCGGAATGCGTTAAAAAAGAGATCCCGTTGCAGCTGGCGTTTCTGGAAAAAGTTGAAAAAGCGGATTCCCGGAAGTTCACTTCCGGTCCGAAAACGGCTGCCACTTCCAAACTGGTGACCCATCCGAACCTGGAAGCGCTGACAAAGGAATATCCCGGGCTGTTTGAACTTCAGCGCCTGTGCCCGCCCCTGGGGCAGTTGATCGCTCTGGCCAGGGAAGGCCGGGGGTTGCGGGTCAGGGAAGAAAAAATCCTGTTCCAGACCCTGGGGTTTTTGCCGGATGGGAAAAAAATTCTTCATTATCTGTTCCAGCATGATCCGGAATACAATTCGCACATGGTGGATTACAAACTCAGCCGGCTGCGCGGCACGCCTTTGGGATGCAAACGGATTCATTCCCTGACGGCGGCTACCGTGGATTTCTGCGACATCCGGCCGGACCATACCGGATATATCCACCCGCTGATACAGGTCCAGGCCTGGCAGAAAATGGATGAAAAAAAAACGCCGGTTTCCGGCAAGGTACAGAACCTGACCCAGGCCGTTGAAAACCTGAAAATCGCCATCCAGCAGGTGGAGCGGTTTCTGTCATAGGAAAATATTGATCATGGCGCTTCGGATCATTTGAAACAAATCTCAACCCGGTCGGAATCAAGAATCTTCTGATCCACTGTCATAAATGTCAGGTCGTAAACCAGTGCAGTGGCAACGAGAAATCGATCCGCAGGGTCTTGATGCGGTAATTTCACCTGTCTGCTTTGAATGGCTACTTCATGATTCAAAGACGCTTCTTTGAAAGGAATGCTGCCCAGCACCCGTTCGATCCATTCAACCGGATCGGCATGATCGATCCGGATTCTGTTTTTTTCATGAAGCATCAATATTTCCCACGTGGAAATGGGGGACAGCCAAAGGGTGCTGACTGGATCTTCAAGTGCCTTTTTCATTTCATCCGGCAGTTTATCAGAGCCGGTGAGACTCCATAAAAGGATATGTGTGTCCAGCAGTAGATTCATTTCAACACATCCCATTCTTTTTCATCCACAACCGGTTCCAGAATGTCGCCGGTGATTTTTATCTGATCTTTGAAGCTTCCTATCCAGGATCCATTGTTTTCCGTAGCCGGCGGCCGGGTCACCAATGCATAGGGTTTCCCTCTTTTGGTGACGATAACGGATATCCCCGTGTTTTTCACCTGATCTATGATTTTAAGGCAGGTTGCTTTGAATTCCGAGATCGAAATTGTTTGAGTCATGCCATCACCTCCTGTTTTCATAATCATTAACATGGTCAAGTTTTGTGGTCAAGTTTTGTTATTTTTCCTTTTTTATTTTCCTCATCCAGTGCCGTAATACCTGTCAGAAACCCTAAGGAAACGATTATGACAACACTGGAATCCGCAGCAAGAATCATTCACCGGAAAATCGCCATCCAGCAGATGGAGCGGTTTCCGGCATAGGAAAACAATGTGATGGAAAACCTGTATGTCGTGGAACAGGGCAGTTTTCTGGCCAAAAGCGGAGACACCCTGAAAATCGTGAAGCAGGGCACGGTGCTGGACACGGTACCGGCCAAAGACCTGACCAAACTGATTCTTACCGGACACGTGTCTCTCACGGGTCCGGTAATGGATTATCTGATCAGACACCGGGTGGAAACCGTGTTTCTCACCCCCACCGGCCGGTTCCGGGCCAGGCTCATGATCGACGAGCACAGGCATGTAGCCTTGCGAAAGGCCCAGTATGAAAGGTTATCCGATCCGAATGACAGCCTGAACGTCATGAAAATCATTGTTCAGGGCAAACTGGAAAACATGGCCGCTTTTCTGCTGCGCCGGGGGCGGGATTACAATGAGCCAAAGTTGAAAGCCGGGGCTGCGGCCCTGACATCCCTGACGTCATCTTTGAAAGCCGCCAGAGAAAAATCAATTGTCCGGGGCATTGAAGGGGCCGGATCCCGGATTTACTTCAGTGTGTTTCCTCTGCTGATCCGCAACGACGTTTTCTTCTTCAACGGCCGGAACCGCCGTCCGCCCAAAGATCCGGTCAATGCCCTGCTTTCATTTGTGTATACCTTGTTGACAAACGAGGTGATATCTGCCATCAAAACATGTGGACTTGATCCCTATCTTGGGGCGCTCCATGAGATCAGCTATGGCCGCCCGTCTCTGGCCTGTGACCTGGTGGAAGAATACCGGGCTCCCGTTGCAGACCGGTTCGTGCTCCAGCTGCTGAACCGGAAAATGATCAAGCCCGAGGATTTTGTTTACCGTAAACCCGGACAGAAAGTCTATACCGATGAAAAGGAGATGGCATCCAACCGCCCGGTGGAGATGAAACCCCGGCTATACAAAACCTTTCTGGCCGCCTACGAGCAGATCATGCAGGGGCCGGCCGGGCACAGGAATACGATCCAGGCCCAGGTGAGGACATTTGCCGATTTTCTGCTGGGCAAAAAAATATCGTATCGTCCGGTAAAGTTGTAACCGTTCTTTGACAATCTATCATGAAAATAACAGACCTTTGGCAGATTTGATGGGCTGCCATTGAATCTGCGGGAAAAAGATACAAATCCAGCAGGTTATAAAAAATCAGGACATGGGAGGTCTATAATTTTCAAATCTTCAATAAAACCGTTAATTTAAACATGAGGGGAATCGACATGGACTCCGTCTATTTATTAGAAGCGCGATATGTCAAAGATTTTAAGGTGTTTTTAAAATTTAACACGGGTGAGTCTGGAGAGGTTGATTTGAAGGAAACAATATTCAAATATAAAATTGCTGAATCCTTGCGTGACCCAAAAGCATTTTCGAAGTTCTACCTTGACTCCTGGCCTACTTTGGCCTGGGAATGTGGTTTTGATATTGCGCCTGAATCACTCTATTTCATGGCGACTGGCAAATCAAAAATAGAATCTACTTCCGTCGCATAACGAATGCATATATGTATTGAAAAATCAGGTCTTCCATGCCGGACAGGCAAAATTGACTCGGCGGTCCCGCAGGCGGAAAGAGAAAAAATTCTCATATGTTACTGTTCCGAAAATCCGAGTTTTCTGAGTATCTTTTCCAATGGACAGAAGTCCGTAAATCCGGACTGAGTCAGATTCAACCCGACAAAAAGCGTCAGAGCAAACCACCAAGGTGAGTGAAGCAGCCCAAGTAATGCACTGATGGTAACCATAAGCCCCGGTATGATTCTCATTAATTTTTTAACAGTCATATCTTCCTCCTGTGTATCATTTGATGACTATCAAAACTGCATGGAAATGTCATCATTCCTTTTAAGCGACTCGTTAAAACCCCTGACCAGGCCTGGCGGAAACATCTTCAGCTGATCCTTGCTGAATTTCAATTGTGGGAGCCGATCCATTACCAATTCGGCGACGGCCAGAGACTGGGCAGCATCTCTGTTTTTTTTTGCCGGTTCCCTGTCATCTCTCCGGCTGACCCAGAATTTATATAAAGCAAAGGGCCAGGTCATGGCGACGTTGAACCGGTTGGGACTGTTCAGAAATCCGCTTTTTTCTGTTTCTGGTTCAGGTCCCTTTGAAAGGGCTGGACAATCTGTTTCAGGTCTTCTTGAATTCCTTCAAGAAATTCATTGGATTCCGGCATCTGATTTTCCTTTGCAGTTTCAATATTTTATTCAGCCCTGTTTTACACAACTGCCGGAAAAAATTCAATACCATCACACCGCCTTTTCCGGATCCGTTGCACCAAAGACCGGTGGTGACAACTTTTTTATATGGAAAAACAGATGTACAGAACGTTCACGTCGAGGAAACGGCGAGGGGCATGCTGCTCCTGGCATGCAGTGTTCGCCATCACAAATCCGGGTTGCGAAGCTGCGTGTTGTCGGCTATACTTAAATAAAATCAAAATAACGGCGAGGTGGACTATATGACAGCTATAATCGAGAGAGTGCTCAATGATGCGCTGGCCCTGCCGCCCATTGAGAGGGCTGAGTTGATTCGACGTCTTTTCCAGAGTTTCGATGTCTCAGAGGACAATCATATAGATACTGCCTGGACAGAAGAGGTTGAATCCAGGATCGAAGCATACGAAAAAGGGTTGCTCACAGCCTCCCCGGCAGAGGAGGTTCTGGCCAGGATCAACCGGCGATGAGAATACTCGTCCTCTCATGTGCGGAAAACGAATTCGCTGAAGCCGTTGACTACTACAATGAACAACGCCCTGGCCTGGGATTTGAGTTTGCCGGGGAGGTACAACGTACATTCGAGCGGATCCGACACCATCCAGAAGCCTGGCCGGTGTTTTCATGCCGGGCCCGGAGATACCTCACTGACCGGTTCCCAGCATGGTGATGTCTTTGACCACCACATACAGGGCCGGGACAAACACCAGGGTGAGGACCGTGGCGGCGGCCAGGCCGAAATTGATGCTGACGGCCATGGGGATGAGAAACCGGGCCTGGAAACTGGTTTCCGTCATGAGCGGGGCCAGGCCGGCCACCGTGGTCACCGAGGTCAGCAGGACCGGCCGGAACCGGTTGCGCCCGGCTTGGATCACGGCATCGAACACGGCTTCGCCGCTCCGGACTCTGGCATTGATGAAATCGATCAGGATCAATGAATCATTGACCACAATGCCGGACAGGGCCACAATCCCGAAAATGGAGATCATGGTGATGTCCAGGCCCATGATGAAGTGCCCCGAAATGGCCCCGACCAGGCCAAAGGGAATGGCACACATGATGATCACGGGCTGGATATAGGATCTGAACTGGCTGGCCAGCAGCAGAAAAATCACCATGGCTGCCACGGCAAACCCTGTTATCAGGCTTTCCATGGATTCCTGACTCCGCTGGGCCTGGCCTTCCAGGTCATAGGAAACGCCGGGATATTTTCGGGCGAGTTCAGCCAGATAACCGCCTTTCAGGTCCTGGACGATTTTCCGGGCATTGGCCTTTTCTTCATCGAGGTCGGACGTCACGGTGATGACCCGGCGGCGGTCCACCCGCTGGATGGTCGAGTAGCCGCGCTCCGTGGTGATGCCGGCCACCTGGTTCAGCGGAATTTCCCGGTTGTCCCGGGTCCGGATTCTCAACGCGTCGATACTGGCCTCGGTGCTGCGTTCCGGCTCTGAATACCGCACCATGACCTTGATGTCATTTTTTCCCCGCTGTATCTGGAGGACTTCATCCCCGTAATAGGCCTGCCGGATCTGGGTGGCGATATCCGCCATGGTCACGCCTAAGGCTTCTGCGCCGGGTTTGATGACCATCTGCTTTTCCATCTTCCCGGGCCTGAAATCATCGGTGATGTCAAAGGTCCCCGGATAGGTGGCGATTTCCGCCTTGAGATCCTTGACCGCTGCCGCAAGCATTTCGAGGTCGTCTCCCTTCATCCGGATCTCGATGGGACTGCCGCCCGGGCCGCCGCCGATAATGGTATAGGTGAGCTGTTCGGTTCCCAGGATATCGCCGGTCAACTCCCGCCACATGGCCGTGATTTCAGGTGCAGGTATCTCCGGCCGCATGGCTGATGGCTGCACCTCGATCCAGACCTCACCGCAATGTCCGCCGTACACACCGGGTTTCCAGTCCCGCCGGGGAATCACACCCACCATGGAAAAGGTGTTGACAACCAGGTCCTGGCCGCCCTGGACCCGGTCCCTGAAACGATCATTCAGGGCAAAGGCCCCTTTTTCAATCTGCTGGATCGTCTTTTCCGTGGTTTCAAAAGGGGTGCCCAGCGGATAAATGGTTTCACAAATCATCCAGTTGGAATCGTTCTTGGGAAAAAAGGTATACGGCACATGGCCCCCGGCGATCAGCCCCAAACTGACAATGAGGCATCCCACACCCAGGGCCACCGTGAAATACCGGTTTTCAACGCAGTACCGCAATACCGGCAGATAAAGGCGCTGAATCACCCGGTTCAGCGCTTTTTCCACCCGCAGCCGAAGCCAGGCATGCCCGTCTGACAGGTCTTTTCTGACCCACTCAAACCAGAAAAACAGCAGCCCGTACCACCGGGGCCGGAACGGGCGCCGGGGTGTCAGGGTCCCGGCCAGGTGGGCCGGCAGAATCAGGAACGCCTCAACCAGGGAAAGAGCCAGAATACAGATCACAACCTTTGGCATCACGGAAATGAATTTGCCCATGATCCCCTCGATGAACAAAAGCGGGGCAAACGCCACGATGGTGGTGGTGACCGCCATGACCACGGGTCCCCCGACCTGATCCATGGCGGCCAGGACCGCCTCTTTGGGAGGTTTGCCTTCGGAATAATGGGTATAGACGTTCTCCCCCACAATGATGGCATCGTCCACCAGGATGCCTAAGGTCATGATAAACCCGAACAAAGAGAGCATGTTCACGGAGGCCCCCAGGTACTCGAGCACCAGAAACGCCCCCATAAAGGTGATGGGGATGCCCGATGCCACCCAGAACGCCAGCCCCAGGTCCAGAAACAGCGCCAGCACGACAAACACCAGAACAATACCCTGGATGCCGTTTTTCAGCAGCAGATCGATCCGGTCCTGGACCATGTCGGCCATGTTGTACCAGTGGCCCAGTTTCACGCCTTCGGGCAGAGAACCGCGGCGTTCCTCAAGATAGGAGAGCACCTGTTGTGAGATGGCGATGGTGTCCTGGCTGTCCGTCCTTTCGACCAGCACCAGTGCGGCGGGCTGCCCGTTGAACCGGGGCTTGACATCCGTGTCTTCAAACCCGTCTTTCACCTGGGCCACATCCCCCAGCCGGATGGTGGTGCCGTCCGGCCGGGTTAAAACAGGAATCTGCGCGTACTCTTCCCCGACATATTTTTTCCCCTTGGCCCGGACCAGGAATTCCCCGCCCGGGGTCTTAATTTTTCCGCCGGGCAGCTCAAGGCTTCCGGTCCGAACCGCGGCCGCCACCTGGTCAAAGGACAGGTGGTAGGCCCGCAGGCTTTCCTCTGATATTTCCACAGAAATTTCAAACTCTCGGACCCCCACCAGGGAGGCCAGGGAGATGACGTCGGTCTCCACCAGATCATCCCGGATCTGTTCCGCCGTATTCCGCAGCACCCGCTCGTCCACATCCCCGTAAACCGCCACATAGATGGCCGGTTGATTGTTCTTGATCTCCGTGATCACCGGGTCTTCCGCCTCTTCCGGAAACGTGTCGATCAGATCGATTTCCGTTCTGACCTCGTCCAGCTTTTCATTGATGTCCGTGCCGCCCACAAGTTCGATGATCACGGACCCATTGCCTTCAATGGCACTGGAATACATGGTTTTGACATCTTCCAAGCTCTTGAGCTGCTCTTCGATCCGGATGCAGATGCCCTCTTCCACCTCTTCCGGGGAAGCCCCGGGATAGGGGACGGAAATATGGATCATGTCCATTGAAAACTGCGGAAACATCTCGCGTTTCATGGTCATGGCCGTATAAAGTCCTGCAACGATCAGAAACACCATGATCAGGTTGACACTGACCCGGTGCTCCACGGACCATCTGCCCAGGGCTTTCATGGGGTGTCTTCCTGATGATCCGCCGGTTTGACCGTGACCGCCATGCCGTTATAGGCCCCGGGCAGCGGCGACGAAACCACATGATCCCCGGGCGCGAGTCCGGATTCGACAAACACCTGGTCATTGAATTTGCGCAGCACAGAGACCTGGCGGATCTCCAGCCGCCCGTCTTTGACCACATACACCCGGTTGCCCGTGTGCACCAGGTGCCTGGGCAGAACATGAATGTCATCAAAACGTTTCCCTTGTATCCGGCACTGCACAAAAGCACCGGGTTTCAGGGTATCCAATGGGTTGCCGTTGTCCGGCCCTGGATCGGGCAGAATCTCCAGGGTTATGGGAAGGGTCCGGGTTTGATCGTCGATTTCCGCCTTGATCCGGGCCACCCGGGCCGGCCAGCTCCGGGTTTCCTCTGATGCGGCATTGGCCATACGGACCTGCGCTTCCGGCAGCTGGCCCCTGTCAAACAGCGGCTGGATCCATCGGAGTTC
This sequence comes from Desulfotignum phosphitoxidans DSM 13687, assembly GCF_000350545.1. Lineage (GTDB taxonomy): Bacteria > Desulfobacterota > Desulfobacteria > Desulfobacterales > Desulfobacteraceae > Desulfotignum > Desulfotignum phosphitoxidans. Next base: position 193,677 of record NZ_APJX01000008.1, on the reverse strand, counting down.
CGCCAGAGGGATCCGGACATCCACATCCAGGGCCCCGGCCCTGTATACACGGCCCAGGATCTGGCCGGGATTCACATAATCCCCCTGCTCCACCAGACGCGACTGCACAAACCCGGCAAAAGGGGCCAGAATCCTGGATTTTTCAAGGACCAGGTCCACCTTTTCCACATCGTTTCGGGCCAGGGCCAGGGCCGCCTGTTTCTGGGCCATGAGGGGGCCGGCCAGGGCCATGCGGTTGCGGGTGGTCTGGACCTGGATTTTGGCCGCCAGGTACTGCTGCTGCGCCTTGTCCAGACTGGTTTTTGAGGCAAATTCCCGCTGATTCAACGCCTTGAGCCGCTCCACCTCTTTGGCCGCCAGGTCCATATTGGACTCGGCCAGGCTAAGATCTGAAGACAGATTTTCAATGTCCCGGGCCAGATAGTCGATCTCCGCCTCTGCCTGGACCACCCGGGCTTTTGCCGCAGCCCGGTCCAGGATGGCTGCGCGCCGGTCGATTTCAATGATGACCTGGTCTTTTTCAATCTTTTTGCCTTCCCGGAATGCCGGGTCCATCCTTTCAATCCGGCCGGCCACTTCAGCCGCCACTTTGACGCTGTTCCGGGGGGCCACGGTGCCGAACGCCGCCACCACCATCTGCCGGGTTTCCGGGTGCATTTCGATCACGCGAACCCCGGGAGGGAGCGGTTCGACGGGCTGTCTGTCAGGCGTTTCCCTGAGGCTGTACAGCCAGAAGCCCAGCGCGGATGCTGCTGCCAGAACGATAACAACCCGGACGAACCGGATGACAATAGATACCATGACCTGTTTTCTCCTTATCCGCCTATTCCGGCTGCATGGGGATGTTCCATTTTTTCATGTATTTCCAGATGGATGCCCGGCTCAATCCGGTCTGCCTGGCCGCTTCTGCCTTGTTCCATCCGGCGGCCTGAAGGATGGCCACCAGGCGTTCCCGGGTCAATCGGTGTCCGGGTCTGTGCACGGACACGGCCGGAGGGGCTGACGGCAGTGGGGCCGTCACATCCATGGACCCGGCATTTCCGTGTCTGATTTCCAGGGGCAGGTCTTCGATAACGATTTCCCGGCCGTCACAAAGAACAAACGCATGTTCAACGGCATTGGCCAGTTCACGGATATTGCCCGGCCAGTGGTAATCCATGACCGCCTGCATGGCCTGTTTTGTCATGCTTGTGACGGCTTTGCCCGAGGCCTTGTTGTTCAGATCGATGAAATGGCGGATCAGCAGGGGAATGTCTTCTTTGCGTTCCCGCAGGGGCGGCAGGAAAATGGGAAATACCTTGAGCCGGTAATAGAGATCTTCCCGGAAGGTTCCTGCATCCACCAGGGATTTCAGGTCTTTGTTGGTGGCGGTGATCACCCGGATATCCACTTTGCGTTTCCGGGAGTCGCCCACCCGTTCGATCTCTTTTTCCTGGAGCACCCGGAGCAGTTTCACCTGGATGTACGGGGAGATCTCCCCGATTTCATCCAGAAATATGGTGCCGCCATCCGCCTGCTCAAACCGGCCGATCCGGTCCTGGCCGGCCCCGGTAAATGCCCCTTTGACATGGCCGAACAGTTCGCTTTCCAGAAGGGATTCAGACAGGGCACTGCAGTTGACCGTGACCATGGGCTGGTCCCGCCTTTCCCCGATGGAGTGGATGGCGCCGGCCACCAGTTCTTTGCCTGTACCGCTTTCCCCCTGGATCAGAATGGAGGTGTCGCTGGCGGCCGAGGCTTTGATAAAGGAAAATACGTTCTGCATGACCCGGCTTTTGGCAATGATCCCTCCCAGCCGGTTGAGTTCGCCTAAGCGGCGGGTGGCTTCCTCCATCTTCAGCCGGGTTTTTTTTCAGCTCGGTCAGATCCGTGACCGTTTCAACAATCCCGATGATTTCCCCCCGGGTGTCTTTAATGACCCGGGCGTTTTTGGTGATGGAAAGGGTATGTCCGAGCTTGTGGGTGATCAGGCATTCTGCGGGCACCACCCTGCCGGTTTTCAGAATCCCGCAGTCTGTGATGCCCGAGGGACGGTCCCGGCCAAAGCATTGGTTGAATTTCAGAATGCGGCAATGCTTTCCTTTGATCTCTTGGAATGCATACCCGGTGATGGCTTCCATGGCCGGGTTCCAGGCCACGATCCGGCCATGGGGGTCCAGCACGAAAACGCCGTCTCCGATGGCTTCCAGCAGCAGTTTGACCAGTTCGTTTTTCTGAATTTCCTGGTGGATATGTTTCATGGGCGGATCATCCGGTTTCTGATTATGGGTGTCAAGTAGCGCCACCATCGGCGCCACTTGACGGGTGACCCATTATAAGTAACGGTTGTTCAGATGTCAATTTTTAACAATTCCCAGCAGCGCATGTAACGAAATAAAATAATTTTTTATTTTATTTCAAATAGTTATGATAAATTTATCCGCATTTCATTTCTTTGTGGCATGCTTGTTGTAGTTAATAGTGTCACTGTCGATGAACGACATCAGGCAAAAACCCAAAACACAGGAGAGCAGCCATGAGTAAATTAAACAAGTACATGATGGTTCACAACAACCCGGGCATCAACTGCGAAGAAGTTCAGGCAAACTGGCGGAAACTGGCGGCCGTGGAAAGCGCCACCTGGGTCCGAACCTATTACAATGACGAAAAAGGGGTTCGCTACTGCCTCTGGCTGGCCCCTTCCGAAGAGGACCTGAAAGACATCTTCACGGAAATCGGCATCAGCTGGGAGTCCATTGTGCCGGTGGAAGAAACCGTCCCGGATCTCTGGGGCGAAAAATGGAACGAACACCTGGAAAAAGACGTGGCCGCCGATACACTGGGCAACTGAAAACCACCACCTGGGGTGCCGGCTGGATGATCCGGCACCCCCGCTTTTTTCTGCCGGCGTTTCCACCGGCGTTTGGCAAAATTCCACGGAAATGCCGCCGGATTCACCGCCCGGTCAGGGGCCGGCCCAGACTGTAAATCTCCCCGCAGGTATCAAATTCCCGGACCTGGTCGATGTCATCTACCACAACATCCGCACAAAACAGCCCGTCACGGGTCCGGCCGATATCATTGACCACCACATTTGCCCCCCGCCGGGCCAGTTCCAGGGCATAGGCCCGGCCGATGCCGGCTCCGGCACCGGTCACCAGAGCGGTCTGTCCTTGAAAATCGATCATTCTGTTGCTCCTGTTTGAAAATATTTCATGGCAATTCGCTCATGTTGTATTACATTTTACTTAAACGGGCAATGGCGGCCATTATGCCCCGTCCCGGAAACCCAGCCTTAAAGGAGGCCTGACATGGCTCAGATTCATATCAATCCGGATAACCAGACCCCGGAAACCATCCATTTGTCCATCCCAGAAGATACCTTCAATTTTTCATCCGCCAAGCAGATGGCCAAAGACATGGCTTTTGAAAAATGTGATGCCCCCATGATCCTGTCATGGAAAAACAGCAAAACGGGGGAATCCTATCCCGACTATGAATGCGGGGTATCGGACCGTCCCTTCTGGATCCGGTACGCTGAAGGCAGAGGCGCCAACCTGACCATTGATTTCAATGACGGGGAGTATGTGTTCATGATTTTAAAGATGTAACAGCAACCGGCATCCTCCAGCAGGTCCATCCTTTTTTGATGACATCTGACAAATCAATTGACATTACCTATCACCAACGGTACCCTGTCTGATAGATTGCGCTGGCAACTTTCACATTGCTTGTCAACCAGGGGGATCCATAGCCGGAAAGAACGTCATGACAGAAAAAAATCCCATAAAAACAGTCTATTGTATTTTGTGGATTGCAGCCGCCCTTATTGGGGTGGGTTGCTTTACCCCATATGCTCACCCTGTTTTTGCCGGTGAAGCCGATACCGCCGCCAGGCAAACCATCCGCTCAGGCGCGGAAGTCGACTATCCCCCTTTCAGTTTTGTTGACGAACATGGCACGGCCAATGGTTTCTCCGTAGAATTGATGCGGGCGGCACTGGCCGTCATGGGCCGAGATGTCACCTTTCGCACAGGACCGTGGACAGACGTCCGCACCTGGCTGGAACGCGCTGAAATCGATGCACTTCCCCTGGTCGGCCGCACGCCCGAGCGGGAAGCATTGTTTGATTTCACAGTGCCTTACATGTCTTTGCACGGGGCCATTGTGGTGCGTGGCAATGAAACCGGCATCAGGGACCTGGCTGATTTACGCGGGCGCAAGGTGGCGGTGATGACGGGCGATAACGCCGAGGAATTTTTAAGGCGGGAAGATCGGGGAATTGAGATCCATACCCGACCCACGTTTGACATCACCCTGCAGGAACTGTCAGACGGCAGATATGATGCCGTGGTGGCCCAGCGACTGGTGGCCCTGCGCCTGATACAGAAAGCCGGACTCACGGACCTGCATGTCATAGAGCGGCCGATTGAGGGTTTCGAGCAGGACTTTTGTTTCGCCGTCCATGACGGCGACCGTGACACCCTGGCCCTGCTCAATGAAGGGCTGGCCATCGTCATGGCGGACGGCACGTATCGCCATCTGCATTCCAAATGGTTTGCCGCCATGCAGCTGCCCTCGGATCGACCCATCGTTGTCGGCGGGGACCGGAATTTTCCGCCCTATGAATTCCTGGATGAAAACGGTCAGCCCGCGGGATACAATGTGGATCTGACCAGAGCCATTGCCAGTGAAATGGGTCTGAATATCGACATCCGGCTCGGCCGGTGGACAGAAAGGATAGAGGCCTTAGAAAACGGCAGAATCGATATCATGCAGGGCATGTTTTATTCACCGGACCGGGATCTGAAATTTGATTTTTCACAGCCCCATGCCGTCAGTCACTATGTGGCGGTTGTGAGAAACGGCGAGGGACCGGCACCGGAATCTGTCAAGGATCTTTCCGGAAAACGCATCGTTGTGGAACAAGGTGACATCCTGCATGATTTTGTCATCACAAACGACCTGGACACCCAGGTGGTTGCCGTGGCGGATCAGGAAACAGCCCTGCGCGAATTAAGGGAGGGCAGACACGACTGTGCGCTGGTGTCTTTGATTACGGCCATTTACCTGACAAAAAAACACGGCTGGTCAGATGTGGTCATTGGAAAACAAACCATTTTTGCCGCCGAGTATTGCTATGCCTCCGCCAAGGGCCAAAAAGCGTTGCTGGCCCAGTTCAGCGAAGGATTGAAGGCCCTGGACAACACGGGTGAATACCGGCGAATCCATGACAAGTGGCTCCGCGTTTACCAGGACACGCCCACCTCATTGACCGATGCGCTCCGGTACTCGGCCATCGTCATCATTCCGCTTCTGGTTATCATCCTGCTCGCTGTCACATGGTCGTGGTTGTTGCGCCGCCAGGTCGCTGAAAAAACCAACGCCCTGCAGGAAAGCCTGGACCGGTTCAAATACGTTTTCGAAGCGGCAAATGTCGGAAAATCGATCACACTGCCCACGGGGGAAGTCAATGCCAACAAAGCCTATGCCGATTTTCTGGGGTATGCGCCCGAGGAGCTGGAAGGCAAAAAATGGCAGGTTCTCACACCGGCGGAAGATATCGAAAAAATTGAAATGAGAATCAGCCGGCTGCTGACCGGAGAGAAACGGGCGGATCGTTTTGAAAAACGCTATGTTCACAAAAACGGCACCCTCCTCTGGGCGGATGTCAGTGTCGCTATCTGGCGTGACGACAAAGGAACCCCCCTTTATTTAATGACAACGATCGTTGATATCACTGAACGCAAAAAAGTCGAGGCGGACCACGACAAACTTCAGTCCCAGCTGCTCCAGGCACAGAAGATGGAATCCGTGGGCCGTCTGGCAGGCGGTGTGGCCCATGATTTCAACAATATGCTGGGTGTGATCATGGGGTATGCGCAACTGGCGATTGATAAAACAGATCCTGAAGACTCTCTGCGTGCTGATCTGAAAGAGATCGTCACGGCGGCGGAACGATCCACGGATATCACCCGGCAGCTTCTGGCATTCGCCCGGAAACAGACCATCGATCCGAAAGTGCTGGACCTGAATAACACCCTGGAGAGCATGCTCAAGATGATCCGCCGTCTCATCGGCGAAGACATCGACCTTCCCTGGAAACCCAAACCCGGGGTGTGGCCGGTAAAAATAGATCCCTCACAGCTGAACCAGATCCTTGTCAACCTGTGTGTCAACGCGCGGGATGCCATCGCGGATGTGGGGAAAATCACCATTGAAACCGATAACGTCCGGTTTGATGACGCGTATTGTGCTGACCATGCCGGATTTATTCCGGGTGAATATGTCCTTTTGGCTGTCAGCGATGACGGGCGCGGCATGGACAGGAAAACGCTGGACAATATTTTCGAACCCTTTTACACGACCAAACCCATCGGCAAAGGCACGGGGCTCGGGCTGTCGGTGATCTACGGCATTGTCAAGCAAAACAAAGGGTTTATCAATGTTTACAGCGAACCTGAAAAAGGGACCACCTTCCGGCTTTATTTCTCACGTCATGACGATGTCGTCCGACGGATTGAAGCGGATTCAGCCGAAGAAACTCCGGCCGGATCGGGTGAAACCGTGCTGATTGTTGAAGATGAAACCTCCATTTTGACGCTGACTAAAAGAATCCTCGAACAGTTGGATTACAACATCCTAACCGCGGAAACCCCTGGTGAGGCCGTCGCTTTGACAAACGAACATGACGGTGAAATTCATCTGCTGATCACCGACGTGGTCATGCCGGAGATGAACGGCCGGGACCTGGCTGAAAAACTCCAGGCGGAATACCCGAAACTGAAAGTGCTCTTCATGTCCGGATATACGGCCAATGTCATCGCCCATCACGGCGTTCTGGATGCAGATGTTCATTTCATTCAAAAGCCTTTTTCCAACAAAGATCTCGCAGTGAAGGTGAAAAAGGCGTTGAAGAGGTGAATCGTTTTTCCCCGGGGAAACCGTCCCTGGGAAAAAACTGCCCTGTATTATTTTCAACCGATTTTAGATGATGGTCTGATCCAATGATACTCAAAAAATCAGCAACCGCCATATTTGAAGCAGGTGTCCGGTCAGTGGCACTGATGCCTGGATAAAAAAACAGGTGCGCATTTCCAGCGCCAATGTCACGGACATGCAGATTCTGCTGATGAGTTGGTTCCGGATTTGAAAAGAACCGAACCCTTTCTTCCAATTCGTTGTTCATCTCATTTAAACAGTTAAATTCACGACATATGGTTACTAATTTTTAATTATATTTTAATTTCAATTAGATATAAAAAAATTAAACTTTTAACCGACATTTTCATAAAAATATATTGACAAATAAAATTATTCCAGATAAACGCTTTTTAGTATTTATTAACACTCTGTGAAGGGAGACTAAGTATGAAAAAAGTATTAGCAATCGTTTTAATCTGTGTTATGGGGGTGTTTGCAAATAATGCCTTTGCCAAGGATGTCGTACTGAAACTGGCCCATATCACGGCCCCCGGTGGCATGCTTGACATGAAAGCCCAGAAATTCGCGGAACTGGTAAAAGAAAAAAGCAGTGGCAAAATCACCGTAGATATCTATCCGGCCCAGCAGCTGGGCAACATCAAGGAGCTGCTCCAGGGAATGAGCATGGGTACCATTGATATCGTTCAGGAAGCGGAATCGTTCATGGATACCTTTGACAAGGATTACGCAATTTTTGGTACGCCTTTCATGTTTTCCAGAGAGGAACTCAAATCCAGCGAATATATCAAAGAGGTCAGAGAAAGGGTGCGCAAAAAAACCGGTATCCGCACATTGCCTGGCTTTGCATTCCGGCCGGCCTTTCATTTGTGGACCCAGAAAAGACAAATCATGATCCCTGAAGAACTGAACGGCGTCAAGCTGCGAGTTTGGCAGGCAAAAGCTCTGGTGGATACCTGGAATGGTCTGGGCGCTACCGCAGTTCCCCTGGCCTGGGGGGATGTGTATCTGTCTTTGTCCCAGAAAGTCGTGGACGGCATGGTTCACAATATCGTCCAGGTAAGGGATGAAAAATTCTACGAACAGCTGGATTTCTGCACCAAACTGGATTTCATGCAGCTCTATGACGTCACCTGGATTTCCGATATCAAATGGCAGACGCTGTCGCCCGAAGACCAGGCAGTATTGAGCCAGGCAAGCGAAGAATGCGCTGAATGGTTTGTGGATTATGGACAGAGTCTGGAAGCAGAAGCCCAGCAGCAGATGGAAACGGCCGGGGTCACTTTTGCGGTTGCCGACCGGGACAAATGGACACAGAAAGCCGGCATGGTTCACAAAGAACTTGAAAAAAGCGGTCTGTGGTCTGAAGGCCTGCTCGAAAAACTAAACAAATAACCCGGGAGGTATCATGGGTTTACAGGGGTTGAACCGGAAACTGGCAGGGCTGCTGGATTGGGCCATCGGGTTGATCATGGGCGCCGTTGTTGCCATTCTGTTTGTGGGAGTGATCATGCGGTATGTCTTCAATGCCCCGCTGTTCTGGTCTGAAGAGGTGGCGGTGATGGGACTGATCTGGATGACCTTTCTGGGCGGGGCTATCCTGATGCGTCAGGACAAAAACGTGTGCATCACCCTGTTCAGCGATATCTGCCCTGCCCCCGTGGGCCGGTTCATGAAAATCCTGTCCGGCGTACTGGTTATCCTCATGCTGTGTATCATGATCTACCAGAGCTGGCAGCTTACCGGCCGGCTGGCCCATGCCACCACCCCGGCACTGCGGATAAAGGAATCCTGGTTCGGTTGGGCCATGATCTGCGGGTTTGTTATCATGCTGTATTACCAAATACTGCACCTGATTGCCCTGTTGAAAAACAAGACCGCCTTTCCTGAAACAGCGGACCAGGACCGGGGCTGTGTCTTATGAATGCCATCATTTTGATCTCGGTTTTAATGATTCTGATGGCCCTGCGGGTGCCGGTGGTGTTTTCTCTGCTTTTATCCTGCCTTTTCTATGTGACATTCCTCAAAGAGATCCCCATGATCATACTGGCCCATCGGATGCTGGGCAGTCTGCAGATTTTTCCACTGCTGTCACTGCCCCTGTATATCCTGGCGGCGGATATCATGAACTCCGGCCGGATCACTGAAGAGATGTTTAATCTGTCTCGTTCGCTGGTGGGCCATATCCGAGGGTCTATGGGCCATGTCAATGTGGTGGCGTCCATGATTTTTGCAGGCATGAGTGGTTCCATCACCGCGGATACCGCCGGTCTGGGCAAGATTGAAATCCCCATGATGACCAAGGCAGGGTATGACAAATCCTTTGCCGTGGCCGTGACCGGTGCCAGCTCTATTATCGGTCCCATCATGCCCCCTAGCATCCAGATGATCCTGTATGCAATGATCGCCGAGCAATCAGTGGGCCGGTTGTTTGTGGGCGGGGCCATCCCCGGAATGGTCATGGGACTCGCCATCATGGTCACCATCTATTTTTATGCAGTCCGCCGCAAATATCCTTACGATGCAAACCGGGCTCCCTGGGCGGAAATCTGGAAAAGTTTCAGGCGGTCCGTCTGGGCCTTAATGACCCCGGTGATCATTCTGGGAGGAATTGTCACCGGCATCTTCACTCCTACGGAAGCCGCAGTTGTGGCGGTGGTGTATGCCTTTGTCATCTCTTTTTTCGTCTACCGCACCCTGCAATTGAAAGACATGTTGAAAATGATGGTGGGTTCGGCTGTGACCTCCGCTCTGATACTGGTCATCATGGGAGCGGCCTCGGTGTTCGGGTGGATTGTCACCATGGAAAATATCCCGGCCCTTATCCGGGATTTTATTATGGCCACCACGGACCAGCAATGGGTGGTGCTGATCATCCTGAACCTGGTGTTTCTGGTTGCCGGATGTTTTTTTGATATCTGCGCCATCATTCTGGTGTTCACCCCCATGATACTGCCTGTGCTGACCGCTTTTCAGATCGATCTGGTGCATTGGGGCGTGGTGGAAGTACTCAATGTGTGCATCGGGTTTCTGACCCCGCCGTTCGGGGTGGGCCTGTATGTGCTCAGTGATTTATCCGGCCTGAGTGTGAGCCAGGTTATGAAAGCAGTGACCCCGTTTCTGATTCCACTGTTGATCTCGCTGACATTGATCACATTTTTTCCGCAGCTGGTCCTGTGGCTGCCGGAAATTGTATTTGGATAGGCACAGGGCATCCTATTTTTCCAAGGAGTAAAAATGAACAGTAAAGAACGATTCACCGCCGCCATAAACCATGAAGAACCGGACCGTGTACCGCTGGACCTGGGGGGGTGGGTGACCACCATCAGTGTCAAAACCTACGACCGGCTGCTCAAAAAACTGGGCATCCAGCGGACAGCCGTCGCATTTGACTGGCTGCGGCAGAATGTGAAACCGGATGAAGACGTGCTGGAGCGGCTCGGAGTGGACACCCGGTATGTTCACCTTGGCGATTCCGAATTCTGGCGGTTTGAACCACAAAGGACGGAAAAAGGCCTGTATGTCACGGATGAATGGGGATGCGGGTTTCTCATGCCCGAGGATTCGCTTTATTACAATCTGGTTGACAGCCCCCTGAGAAATGCCACAGTGGATGATCTGGCATCTCATACCTGGCCGGACCCGGATGATCCCGGATATCTTAACGGGGTAGAAGAACAGGCCAGACAACTCGCTGAAGCAGGAGAATACGGTGTGGTGGGAAGTTTTGCCTGGGAGACCTGGTTTGAACGAGCCTGGAAACTGCGGGCCATGGACCGATTTTACATGGATATGGTGGCAAACAAAGAATTTGTTCACGCGCTGCTGGACAAGACCCTGTCTTTACACATGCGATTGTTGGATAATGTACTCAGGGTGTGCGGCCAATACCTGGATGTGATCATTCAGGGCGGTGATCTGGCCGGCCAGAAGACCACGCTGATGTCACCGGCCACATACCGGGAATTTATCAAGCCCCGCCAGGAAAAAACTCATCCGGTTCATCAAGCAGAGAACCGATGCAAAAGTTTTCTGGCATTCCTGCGGCGCAGTGTCCAGTCTTCTGGATGACTTCATCGATGTGGGGGTTGATATCCTCAATCCGGTCCAGGTCCGGGCCCATGGCATGGATGCGGCATCCCTTAAAAAACGGTATGGCAAACGGCTCGTGTTCTGGGGTGGGATTGATTCCCAGCAGGTGCTGCCGTCCGGCACGGTCAAAGATGTGGAAAACGAAGTGGCCCATCTGATTAAAAATGCTGGATCAGGCGGCGGACTGGTGATATGCTCGGTGCACAACATCCAGGCGGATGTTCCGGAAGACAATGTCCTGGCTTTGTATGACACTGCCAGAAAACTGGGCCGATACCCGCTGATATGACCACTGGAACACTCAGGCGGCAAACTCTATGGAGACAGTTCAGGTGATAGAGGGAAAACGAATCAAGCAATACAGGGAGAAAAAAGGCTGGTCTCTGAGAAAACTGGCGGGCAAGGCAGGAATTTCTCCCAGCATGCTCAGCCAAATTGAATCCGCCAAAGTGGATCCATCCCTGTCAACATTGAGAAAAATCGCCATTTGTTTAGAGGTACCTTTGTTTTTCCTGGTTCTTGATTATTCTGCCCCGGCCCATAAAAAAGTAAAAGTGAACGAGTCCCGGCTGGCGGTTTTTCCCAATGACGGCCTGATTTATCAGATCATTCATTCTGACCAGGAAAAAAAAATGGGCATCCATATCGGTGTTTTGGAAAAAGGGGGCGCCACCAGCGCTGACCTGCTGCCCCATGACGGTGAAGAATGCCTGATTGTCCTGGAAGGCAGCATGCAGGTGGTGTACGAAAATGAAACCATCGATCTGGCAGCCGGAGAAAGCCTTTATTTTGACAGTTCTGTGCCCCACAAACTGCAAAACATCCAGGATGAACCGTGCCGGTTCTATCTGATTATTTCACCCCCTAAATTCTGATCTCCAACGCTTGAAATTATTCAATTACCGGAAATTTCCGATGACGAAGCCAAAACGATAATATGTTGAAAATCCAATGAGAAAAATTTCAAAAGCCATATTTGACGCCGGGATTCGAGCGGTGATGCCCGAAGTCTGTGTGGCAAGGCATTTAAATCTTTCCGACGGCCGGCTGTGGATCGGGGGAATTGACCTGGACCTGGATCAGATCCGGCATATTTATGTGGCCGGGGCCGGCAAGGCATCGGGAGCCATGGCCCGTGAGGTGGAACAAATTCTGGGGTCGCGTATCCACGACGGGTTGGTGATCACCAAATACGGACACGGCCTGCCCCTGAAACACTGCCGGGTGCTGGAGGCCGGGCACCCGGTGCCGGATTCAGCCGGTGTGGCCGGCGCATCAGCCCTGCTGGACATGGTATCGGAAGCAGGAAAGGACGACCTGATTGTCTGCCTGATATCGGGCGGAGCATCGGCCTTGACCCCGGCACCGGCGGACGGCCTCTCTTTAGCGGACAAACAGGACACCACCCGGCAGCTTTTGGGGTGCGGGGCCACGATCCACGAAATCAACACCATCCGCAAGCATCTGTCAACAATCAAGGGCGGGCAGTTGTGCGCGGCTGCCAACGGGGCCCGGGTGGTGTCGCTGATCCTGTCCGATGTGATCGGCGATGACCTGGATATCATCGGTTCCGGCATGACCGCCCCAGACACCGGACACTTCAGGGAGTGCCGGGCCATTCTTGAGCGCCACGGGATCTGGGATTCCGTGCCTGAACCGGTCCGGAGCCATATCCGGTCCGGCATGGACGGCCTAATTCCTGACACGCCCAAACCCGGTGATCCTATCTTTTCCCGGGTTACGAACCAGGTGGTGGGCAGCCTGTCCGATGCCCTGAGTGCTGCGGCCATAGAAGCGGAAAATCAGGGGTTCACGCCGGTGGTGCTGTCATCCATGATCCAGGGGGAGGCAAAAGAAGCCGCCAAAGTGCTGTGCGCCGTTGCCCGGGAAGTCCGGCGGTTCGGCCGGCCGGTAAAACCCCCGGCCTGTCTGCTGTGTGGCGGTGAAACCACTGTCACCATCAAAGGGAATGGCTCAGGCGGCCGGAACATGGAACTGGCCCTGGCCGGTGCCTTGGCCCTGGCCGGGGAAGAAAAATTCTGCTGTTGTCCGCGGGCACAGACGGCACGGACGGCCCCACAGATGCCGCCGGGGCCTTTGCCGATGAAAACACGGTGTCCCGGGCAAAGGCCCTGGGGCTGTCCGCAGAAAAGCATCTGAATGAAAACAACGCCTACCCCTTTTTCAAGGCACTGGATGATCTGCTGATCACCGGCCCTACCCGCACCAATGTCATGGATATGCAGATCCTGCTGGTTTCCGGATAAACCGCTCAATTTTTTCAATTGACAGGCTTTGCATGCATTGATTACAATGAACGCATGATTATCTTTTATTCCAATAAAAAACCGGGAGCATTTTTAAAATGGCCAGTCTGACGTTAAGAAATATCGATGAATCCATTAAGGTAAAATTACGCATTGTGGCTGCCGCAAATAACCGATCAATGGAAGAAGAAGCCAGGCAGATTCTCAGGAAATATTTATTGGAAGAGCGATGCGCAAAAGGCATCGGCACACGTATCGCCAGGCGGTTTTCAGAATTGGGTGGTATTGAATTGCATCTGCCTCAAAGATCTTATCCGCGTGATACAACATTATCTGAATTGGAAACTCCCTTGTGATCCTTTTGGATACCAATATCGTATCTGAATTGATGCGGCCCCTGCCCAACTCTAAAGTGGTTTTCTGGCTTGATGATCAGCCCGAAACCGACATTTGGATCAGTTCTGTCACTTTAGGCGAAATATTATTGGGCCTTGCGCTTTTGCCGGATGGAAAAAAGAAACGGGCACTGGTGGGGGCGGCATCTCAGATGTTTGAAAATGATTTTGCCAGGCGCTGCCTTCCATTTGATTGCGAAGCCGCTGAGGTTTATGCACTGATTGTTTCACAAAGGACTCGAAAAGGGCGCCCGATAAGTGTAGAAGATGCACAAATTGCAGCCATCGCCCTGACTGCCGATCTGACCTTGGCCACACGGAATGTCAAAGATTTTATCGGAATTGAAAAACTGAAATTCATCAATCCATGGGAACTATAAAAAACGATCTCTGGCCGGCATCTATGTGACATATCAGGTCATCCGCCACATGAGCAGGGCCTCCCGCTGGGCCACAGGCCCCAGGCAGAACCGCCGGCAGTCCGGCTGATCCAGCCATGACAGTCTGATTTTCAGGTTGGGAGACCGACCGTCCCCTGATTCCAGGATGCTGACATGTCCTTTCATTCCTCTGATGGCGGTGCGGAAATAGGAGTCAAACCCGTGCACCCAGTCATCCGCAATCTTTGTGATCATGATATAATGCTCTTCCTTTTGGGTGAGCCGGATATTGCACAGCACCACCCCGCCCTGATCCAGACAGTTCTGAATCGGCCCGTCTGAGTCCAGGCGGACCCCCTCTTTTTCCAGAAACACGGTGCGCACGGCAAAATTTTTGAAGCGGTAGGATTCCAGCCAGTTGCCCACCAGCCGGACCGCGTATTTGCTGGTGCCCCCGATGCCGAACCGGGCATTGCGGCCCACGGTATCCAGGCAGTACAGATAGATGTGCCGGATCACCATGGGCGGCACCTGTTTTCGCTTGAACAGATAGCTCACCGCATTGATCAGGGCCGTGGGCACACAGTCATATTCAGACACCTGGTAATGAAGGGGGGTATGCATGGATTCTCCCGGCACTCGGTTTGCTGTAAAAAAAATTCTATATACCTTTGTCCGCCATTTTGCAAGAAATACAGATCATGACGGACCGGCGGTCAGCAAGGGAATGACAAAAAAAGCCGTGTATCCCAGATAAACGGCCAGCAGGCCGGCACCTTCCAGCCGGTTGATACGCCCCGGCCGGCCCCTGAACCCGTATCCGATAATGAAAAGGGACAGGGTCAGCCCTCCCATCACCGCCATATCCCGATACAGAACCGATGGATCCACCCCGAAAGGATGAATGACACCGGCAATCCCCACCACAGCCAGGGTATTAAACAGATTGGATCCCAGCACATTGCCCAGAGCGATATCATGTTCGTTCCGGCGGGCCGCAATAATGGAGGATGCCAGTTCCGGCAGGGATGTGCCCACCGCGACAATGGTCAGCCCGATGATCATATCGCTGACATGGAACATCCGGGCCAGTTCCACAGCCCCCCATACCAGTATCCGGGAACTTAAGATCAAGAGAACCAGGCCCAGAATCAGCCGAAAAACCGCCCGCCGGATGGACAGGCCCGAATCCATGGCCCGGACTTCCATCTGCTCG
This sequence comes from Desulfotignum phosphitoxidans DSM 13687, assembly GCF_000350545.1. Lineage (GTDB taxonomy): Bacteria > Desulfobacterota > Desulfobacteria > Desulfobacterales > Desulfobacteraceae > Desulfotignum > Desulfotignum phosphitoxidans. The sequence goes on along the minus strand of NZ_APJX01000008.1, from coordinate 178,406 downwards.
GCCAAAGGATCGGTCTTCCGGCGGATTCCCTGCACAATGGTCCAGCCCATCAAAACAGCGAACACCCCCAGCAGTATCATTGCATCTGACAGGGAAATCATCAGGTCCGCCACCAGCCATACCGATCCTGCGGTAATCAGTGTCAAAATCGGGAGTTCTTTTTTCAATACCGCGGAATGGACCATGACCGGACTGATCAATGCCGTGATGCCCAGAATCAAAGCGATATTGGCGATATTGGATCCATAGGCGTTTCCCAGGGCAATTCCGGGACTGCCCTGCACGGCGGCCAGCGCCGATACCACCATTTCCGGCGCTGAAGTGCCGAATCCCACGACCACCATGCCGATGAGCAGCGGGGGCATGCCGAAATAAGTGGCCGTGGCCGCCGCACCCGACACAAACCGGTCCGCACTCCACACCAGAAGAATCAATCCTGCAATCACCGCAACAACCGCCATCCCCATCTGTCGGCTCCTTTTATTTCACTGTTTTACGGCAACCTGTCATACAACCGGGATAAAATCAAGTTTTCAAAAATATTTGATACGGCCTGTCTTGCATTTAGCGTTCAATAACGGTATCTGATGAATAAAACAGGTTTTCGGACTGACCCAATGATATCACAGGATCTGATCATGGAAAACAACCGCCTTGTTATCCGGGCCGACCAGCTGTATGACGGCCGGTCTGTGCACACAGACATGACCGTGGTGGTGGAAGGCCGCCATATCGTGGATGTGACGGACAGACCCTGTCCCGGCGACATCCGGGGCATCGTCACCCCGGCGTTCATCGACCCCCATTCCCACATCGGCATGGAGCGCCAGGGGGAACCGGTCTTAGAAACCGAAACAGACGAGCATAGCACGCCTTTTGCGCCGCTGCACAATCCCCTGGACAGCATCTATTTCGATGACCGGGCCTTTGCCGATGCCGTGGACTTCGGGGTGCTGTATTCCTGTGTGGTGCCGGGGTCCGGCAACATTATCGGCGGCAAAGCCGTGATCATCAAAAATTTTGCCGAAAACCGATCTGATGCGGTTGTCAGCGACTATGGATTCAAGGCGGCATTCGGGTCCAATCCCCGGATGTCCACGCACTGGAAAGGCCCCCGGCCCAGTACCCGCATGGGAGCCGCCGCCATGCTCAAAAAATATCTGTCTGATATCTTTCGAAAACAAGAGCAGGCCTGCATCAAAAAGGAAAAAGCCCTGTATGAACTGACCCGGCCGGACAGCCCGAAAAAAGGCGCGGTCTGGGCCCAGCGGGAATATGATCTGGCCCTGTCTGAATCCGAGTGGGAGATCTTCCGGCTGTTCAATGGAGACAAAATTCTGAAAGTGCACCTGCACAAGGCGGATGACGCCCTGTTTCTCATGGATCTGAAAAAAAAGTTCAATATCAGAGTCACGGCGGAACATGCCCTGGACATTTGTGACTCAAGGATTTTCAATGCGTTGGCCGACCACGGCATCCCCGTGGTGTACGGACCTTTGGGGGCTTCAGACGGCAAGGTGGAGCTGAAAAACGCATCCTGGCGGCACACGGCCCGGCTCATGGCATCCCGGGCCAAATTCGGTCTGATGAGCGACCATCCCATCATCCTGGCTCATCATCTGAGAGACAGCCTCAAATATTTTCTGATCCAGGGCATGGCCCCGGCGGATGCCATCGGTCTGATCACGTTAAAAAACGCGGAAATCCTTGGCATCGACCATTGCCTGGGCACGGTGGCCCCGGGCCGTCTGGCCAGCCTGATTGTCTGGGACAAAGACCCGTTCCATTTAGGCGCATATCCGCGGGTAATTCTGGCTGAAGGCCGGATCATCCGGGACCGGCGATGATACCTTTTATCTGATCGGAACTGAAAACCATGCACCGATGTTCAAAAAATTCTAACGGCCCCTGACACATGAAATATCAAAGGCCGTTTGCTGAAGACAGACGGCCTTTGATATTTTCAGTTATCTCATTCCGGATCTAAACCACGGTTTCGGCAAAGGTCACTTTATCGGTAATCCGGTCTTCCGGGGCCAGGCGGGTGAGCTTGACCATCTCAAATCCCGTGACTTTGATGAACACCTTGCCCGACATATCCGTCAGAAAAAGGTCATAGGTGTTGGTTTCTTCACCGGATGCCTTTTTCCGGGTAATGCACAGGTAGTCCGTGTGTTTTTCCACGGGAGCAAAAAAGGTCATGGCCGCAATGCGGAAGGGCAAAACCGTTCTGGAGGTGGTTAAAAATTCCAGCAGTCCGCCGGTCTGGAACATGGCATCCACCAGCACCGGGGCGGCCTGGAAATTCGGATCAGCCACCCCTTTGAAAAACGGGGCCTCCGACCGGTCCGCCACCGTGGTGATCAGGGTTTTTCCATCAAAGGAATTGATATTCGTGATGGTGCCGAACAGCCCGAACATGAACAACCGGCTGGGATGATACACCAGATCGGCCAGGTCCCCTTCCCAGGACACGGGAGAAAATTCCGGCAGATCCATGGTTTCAGGTGCCGGCCGTTGTTTTGCCAGGAAAAAATTCCCCTGGTAATGCTGTTTGGGGTCCCCCATCACTTTGCCGTTGGGGGTTTTGAACACTGACGTGATGCCACAGGCAAACTCACCGGGTGCCTGCAGGGTTCCGGAGATGATGATCTCTTTGGGCCGCCCCTTGAGCAGCTTGATGCCATAGGGAATGGAAAAATCAGACATTTTCGTGACCACAGACCCGTCCCCGGCCAAGGCAGCGGCTGCCTCGGCCATGGTTTCAATGCCCGTGGATCCTAAAAACAGCGGCACATCCCCCATGGTATGGTCATGCAGAAACACGTCATGTTCCAGGTCCAGGACCCGGGTCCAGACCGCAGTATCATCCGCCTTGTGGGTCAAATCGCCTAAAAACGGAAACGCCTGATCTGACGGCGTTCCCAAAAGACCGTCAATGTCAAAGTCATAATCCAGACCGGAAAACACCATCTCCGATTCCGTGGCATCCAGCAGGTCAGCCATGAAGAACTTCACGCCCTGTTCCATGGGCAGAAACTGGATGCCCCGGTCTTCCAGCACCTTTTTCACCGTGGGGTTGGTGGCCATACCCACCCCGCCCCAGGCGGTCCAGGCATACACTTTGTAAGTGCGGTCCGGATTCATCTGTTTTTCTCTGAACAAGGCTTTGCCCAGAAAATCATTGGCAGCCGTGTAGTCCACCTGGCCCTGGTTGCCGAACCGGGCCGTGACCGATGAAAAAGTGAACATGTACCGGTATTCCCGGTCTCTGGCAGCTGCCAGCAGGTTCCGCATGCCTTTGACCTTGACATCCACCACCAGTTCAAACGCCTTTCGCTCCTTTTTGGGGATGAACTGACTCATCTCCATGCCTGCAGCATGGAAGATCCCGTCAATGCGGTCACATTGATCCACCGCCGCCTTTACGGCCTCATAATCGGTGACATCCGTGCAGTGATAGGTCACGGAAATCCCTTGAGATTTCAAATACTCGATGTTGGCAATGGATTGTCTGACCCGCACAAGCCGGTCCAGGGCCTTCTTCACAGCCACGGGTTTCTCCCCGGGCATCTGGCTGCGTAAAAGCCCCATCAGATCCGCTTGCGTGGCATCGGGCTTCAGCAGCTCCGGGTCTGTGGCATAGATATCGTTGATATCCAGGATTACCAGGTTGACCTGATAATCCGCCACCACCTGTTTAAGGATCTCATAGGTGATGCCCCCGGCCCCGCCCGTCACCAGCAATGTGTCGCCGTCCGACACAATAGGCTGATCCTTTCGGGCGGTTTCCGGGTGCATGGACAGCACATACCGTTTCTTGTTCTTGTATCCCACCTCGCACCGGGGATCGTCGGACAGCAGTTCCGCCAGAAACAGGTCCGCAATCCGGGCCAGGCTCTTTTTGGGCTGCTTGTAGGAAAAATCCACCACCTTGACCCGGGTGTTTTCCAGCTCCTTGTTGGCGGTCTTGAGCAGACCGCTCAACCCGGCAAACAGCGGATGAATATCCCCGCCGTCTTCCATATAAGGAAAGACCACGGAATCAAAGGTGAGGGTGCCGATAAACGTGTCCGGACGGTCCAGCTGGTCATACAGGGTTTTAAGCAGCACAAACATGGATTTCATTGTAGCGTTCAGATCTTTGTCTGAAGCGAATTCCCGGTTTTTCCGGTCAAACCAGGCATCCAGGGAAGCCAGGTGAAGATAGCCTGTGATGTCGGGATCCGTCTGTGCAAAGGCGTTTATGGCGCCCTGGAATCCGTCAAGATCGGACAGATCCGCTGTGACATCCGCATTTTCAGTGCCCAGGGTGATGACTTCACCGCCCATGGATTGAATCCGCTCAATAACGGCCTGGGCAACCCCGTGGGAATCCAGGGACACCAGGAGCCGTTGCCCGGCAAAATCCGGACGCCCGGGTTTCGGCATGTCAGCCTCATCCACCCGCACCACCAGACGTTTGATAGGAGAGGCCGGGTCCGGGAACCGGTCGTCTGGGGCATCTGAAACCGATGCATTTGCCCCATGCAGGGTCGGGCTGTCAGGCCCATGCGCGGCAGGACCGTCTATGTTACCGGTTGGCACCTGATCCGCCGATCCCGTGGCCGGGACGGGGTCTTCCGCCGGGGCCGATGCTGTCGGGATCTTTGTCTGAATATAGGCGGCCAGCTTTTCAATGGTGTTCAGATCTCTGAGCCGCAGGTCGTCCGGCACGGCAAACCCGAACCGGGACGCCACCTTGCCGAAGATCTCCACCTGTTTGACCGTATCAATCCCCAGATCCGCTTCCAGGTCCAGATCATCCGCCAGCATGTCCGGGGTGTACCCGGTCTGGACCGCAATCACCTCCTTGACCACGGTGATCGTATCATTGCCGCCGGTCCGGGTCACCACCCGTTCGCCGGAATCCATGGTATGGGCCGCGGTCGGCATCGGGGTGTCTGTGTCATGGGATGTCGGGGCCGTTCCGCCGGCTTGAGCCTGAGCCTGGGTCCGGGATGATCCATCTGAACCCGATGCTGCTGCAGTTCCGGCCGTACGATCGGCCACATACGCGGTCAGTCTGGCAATGGTGTTCAGATCTCTGAGCCGCAGATCATCGGGTACGGCAAATCCGAAATGGGATGCCACCTTACCGAAGATCTCCACCTGCTTCACCGTATCGATACCCAGATCCGCTTCCAGATCCAGGTCATCTTCCAGCATATCCGGGGTGTAACCGGTCTGGGCCGCGATCACCTCCTTGACTTTGGCGGAAACCTGATCCGGCGGCACCGTGCCGGTTACCACGCGTTCCCCCGAATCCATGGTATGGGCGGGCGCCGGGGAAGCGACGGCTGTATCCTGTCCCGGTGATTTGCCCGGGGCAGCAGAATCCGGAGAAAGGCCGGATGCTGCCGCACCAGAAGCACCGGCACCGGACCGGGCCGCCACATAGTCCGCCAGTTTTGCAATGGTGTTCAGATCCCGCAACCGCAAATCATCGGGCACGGCAAATCCGAAATCCGTGGCAATCTTGCCGAAGATCTCCACCTGTTTGACTGTATCGATGCCCAGATCCGCTTCCAGATCCAGGTCATCTTCCAGCATGTCCGGGGTGTAACCGGTCTGGGCGGCTATGATCTGCTGGATCTTTTCTGTTGCCTGGCCTTTGTCCGGCCCGGAAGCCGCGTTTACAGCCGGTCTATCCGATGTGGCTGCTGCACCTGAAGCGCCGGCTGCAGGAACCCGGGAAACGGCTTTCGGGGCTGCGGCCCGCGCGGCCGGCTGTTTTGTCGTCACTTTCTGAGGCCGGGTCTCCGGTGCCACTGCCGGGGCCGCCGGATCACCGGCCACCACGCACAAGGTATTATCAATGAGTTTCAATTCCGGTTTCTGGACCCCGGAAATGCTGCGCAGCCACCGGTGATAGGCCAGGTTGCCTTCCACCTTGTTTTCCTGGATGCGTTTGACAAACATGAACGCAAAATGGGATCCGAATCCCGCAGACAGATGCAGGCCGTATTCACTGTTGATCTGTGCCTGGCCGGAAAAATTGAGTTTTTTGAAGTGGGCCGGTATTTTGCTCAAATTGGCAATGGGCGGGGCCTTGCGCTGCTGCAACGCCTTGACCAGGACCACGTCCTCAATGGCGGCGCCCAGGGTATGCCCGGTAAATCCCTTGGTGTTGGAGATGCAGATCTCACTGAGATGACTGGAAAAGGCGGATTCCAGGGCTGTGACCTCGGCATCGGCACTGCCGCCTCTTGCCGGGGTATAGGTTTCATGGGACATGAACAACAGTTTGCCGGCATAGTCCTTTTTTCTCAGTCCGGTGCGTTTTTCCACCTTGTTGATAAATTTGGTCATCTCTTTTGACATGTGGGGCACATCGATATTGTACGTATGGTACGCGGAGTTGGCGATGTGCGTGCCCAGGATCTCGCACTGGCCGTTCATGCCCCGTTTTGACACTTCTGTTTCATCTTCGATCACCAGGCCCACGGCCCCGGCCCCCAGGATGGTGCCGTTGCGGTCCTCATCAAAGGGTTTGGCTGCTTCAGACACCCGTTTTTTAATGGTGGCGGCGCCTAAAGCCAGAAATCCCGATCCTACCCACTGGTTCTGCAGCGCAGACGTGGCGTTTTCACCGCCCACCACCAGCACCCGCTTGCACCGGCCCGTGCGGATCCAGTCCTCGGCAATACCGATGGCCAGGGTGGTGGAAGCACACGCGGACGACACTAGGGTGTTGGGGCCTTTGGCCTTGATGATCTTGGCCAGGTGGGCCGATCCCAGGGGGCAGGCATTGGCCAGAAAATTTCTGTCAAAGGTATAGGCGGAAAAATCTTTGCGTTTTCTGGCCTTGGACTTGAAGAACCATTCCGTGAGCGATTCTTTGATGTCGATCTCCTTGATGCGCTCCATCAGAAAATAGTAGATCTTTTCAAATTCTTCATGGGGCCGGAGAAAAAACCGCTCATAAAAGTATTTTTCCAGTTCCGCCATCAGGGTTTCGCCGCTGGGCCACAACGAAGTGATGATCACCCCGGTATCTTCCTGCATCTCTAACGGCAGGGCAAATCCTTCCGGCACCATGCTTCGGCCGCCCTTCATTTTCTTGTACTGCATCACCAGAGGAATATGCGCGTCTTTGAGGGCTTCGATGCCTGCGGCAATGCCCAGAGACATGGCCACATCATACTGTTCCTTGATGCCGTATTCATCGGTCAGATCAAAATATCCCAGCTGGCCGGCCAGATGGATCACATCCTCGGTGCGGGTGATCTGAACGAACCGGGCATTGCCGTCCGGCTGTTTGTACAGTTTGGTGATGTTCTTGTCCGTGATTCGCTCCTGGGCTTCCAGGGACAAAGGTTCAATAAAATTTTCCCCGTTGAGGATGGCATTGAAATTGTCCGTGGCAAACACCCGCCGGCCCTTGCCGGGCAGGCCCACGGACACGCCTGAGATCAGGATCCGGCCGGTGTTGAAATCAAACCGGTCCATGGCATGAATGGCCGCCTCGCGTTTCTGGCGTTCAAACTCCTGATACAGGATCTGGTCCAGCTGTTCCTTGTTTTCTTCCTTGAATTGTTCAAAATCATGGGACAGGTTCATCCGGGGCAGGGCCTCCTCCAAAACAGGTTCATTTGTCTGTTCATCCGGTTTTGCCGGCAGCGAGGGCAGGCCTTCAGGCGGATGTTCAAACAGGCTGTTGCAGTCAATCAGGTATTTCCGGCAGGCTTCAAACGCTTCCACTTCCCCCTGCCGGGTATCCACGGACACGGCCGTGCCGTAGTCTCCGATGTTGATGTGTTTGAGCAGGTTTACCAGGAGCCGGGAAGGCCCGATCTCGATAAAATGGGTCCGGCCGGACACATACACGTTTTCCACGGACCGGATGAACTCCACCGGGGACACGATCTGCCGGGCCAGAAGATCCTTGACCTCTTTTTCACTTTCCGGATAGGGTTGGGCCAGGGTGTTGGAGATGATCCGGTTGAACCGGGTCTTGTTAAAGGTCAGGGTATCCAGGAACGTTCTCAGTTCATCGGCAGCCGGCTGAAGCAGCGGGGTGTGAAACGCCCCTGTGAGATTGAGCTTCTTGTACGACACTTCCTGCTGGGACAAAAAGGTACAGAAATTGTCGATGGCTTCGGCTTTGCCGGACACGGCCGTCTGTTTTTCACTGTTTTTGTTGGTGATATAAATATCGGAGATAAAAGATTGGCGCAGCAATGCTTGTGTGTCTTTTTCATTTTTAAACACCACCATGATTTTTCCCGGCTGCTTCAGGGTGCTCTCGTACATGAGATCCGAGCGCTTGATGATCAGGCGCAAGGCATCTTCAAACCCCAGCATGCCCGAACAGAACAATGCCGTGTATTCCCCCACGGAATGGCCGATGAAATAGTCCGGGGTAAACCCTTCTTTCGCCAGGCGGGAACAGATGGCGGCTGAAGACAGAAACACGGCCGGCTGGGTGTTCTGGGTGGAATTCAGGGCCGGGTCGTCCCCGAACATCATGTCCAGGATGGAATATCCCCGCACGTCAAAAAAGACGGCATCCCCTTTGTCCAGCACTTTTCGAACATGGGCGTCCGCTTCATACAGCTGTTTCATCATGCCCGGCCGCTGGGCTCCCTGGCCGGACAGCAGCGCCACCATGCGCAGTTTTTTGCCGCCGGGGCCCGCAGAATAGGCTGTGTCCGTCACCACCAGGTCATCGCCGGACACATGGCGGTATTCCGCTTCGATCACGGGCTGGTCCGGGGCCGCGTCTTTCAGATCCAGAACCCGGGGCAGGGTGCCCATGATCAGATGGGCGTGATTGCCGCCGATGCCGTTGACATTGGCGGCAAACCGCAGGGGCTGTCCCGGTTTTCTGTCAACCGGCTTTGTGGCGGGGGTCAATACCTTGCTGTGGTTCAGCGTGGAATGATCCGCATCATAATTGAAATCCGGCAGAATCTGGCCTTTCTGGTTCATGAGCATGAGCTTGGCCATGGCCACGGCCGGATTGGCCGCCTTGAAATACCCGAACTGGGGTTTGATATTGCCGCAGTGCATTTTATGGGAAAAGCTGGCCTGGATCACCTGCTGCTCGACCATGTCCCCGAACACATTGGAAAACGCGAACAGATCCAGGTGGTTGATGTCTGACTTGCGGATGCCGGACCGCTGGTAGGCCTCGTTGATCACGGATTTAAAGGTCTGCTCCGACGGGGCCAGCAGATGATCGGGCACGGACGAGCGCACGGTGCAGTCATGAATCTCGCCTAAAATCGTCATGCCCGCTTCCCGGGCTTTTTTCAGGGTGGTCAGCACATGGATGGCGGCCCCTTCTCCCATCACATACCCCTGGGCCCGGCTGTCAAAAAAGTATCCGTTTGTTCCGGACAAAAGCCCTAAGCGTTTGAACGCCATGAGCACGGCCGGGTAAAGGTTGCAGTCCACCCCGCCGGCCAGGACAAAATCCAGATCCCTGTGCTTGAGCATCCGGGCCGCGTTCCGGATGGCAATGGTGGCTGAGGCGCAGGAGGCGTCGACCACGTAGTTGGCCCCGTTGAGCCCGAAATGGTTGGCAATACGTCCGGAAATAATGTTGGACAGCAGGCCCGGCGTGGTGTCTTCATTGTTTTCCGGAATGGTGTTCCGGATCACGGCCAGCAGATCGTCGGCCACGGCCTTTGCCCGGGATTTGTCCACGCCTTCGGCGTTTGTCACGGCATTGGCAATGACCTGTTTTCTCACCCGGATGATGTTCTTGCTCTGGCGCTCCCCGGCAATGGTGCCTAAGATGACCCCGGTTCTGGCCGGCCCGCCGTCCACGGACGACAGACCGGACGATGCCAGGGCCTGATCTGCGGCTTCCAGTCCGAAAATCTGGGCCCGCTCAATGGATTTTACCATGGTGGGGGGCATCCGGTACTTGAGATTGTTGAATTTAAAATCTTTGACCACCCCGGCCTTGACTTCAGGCAGGTGATAAATGGAATTTTCAGGAAACGCGGCATAGGCTTTTGTGTCAAAATGATCCTCCCCCAGCGGGGTGACCTGTTTTTCGCCGCTGCTCAGTTTTTCCCAGAACATCTGTGTGTTTGTCGCACCGGGCAGAAACACGCCCAGTCCGGCCACCACGATGCGGTCATCATTGAAATCATGGGCCGGGTTTGAAAACATATCCCGGGAAAGGGGCAGATATGAGTCAACCATCTCCTGCACCACCACATGGTAGTTGATGCCGCCGAACCCATAGGAAGATACGGCTGCTCTCCGGGGCGCGTTTTCCGGGCGCTGCCATTCTTCCGGATCTTTGACGATAAAAAGCGAAGAATTTGACAGATCATGGTTTTTAGACAGGGTTTCAAACTGCCCGTTGGGGGGCAGCATGCCCTTGTTCACCGCCAAAAGCGCCTTGATCAGCCCGGCGGATCCCGCCGCCCCCAGCAGATGCCCGATCTGGGACTTGATGGAGGAAATGCCTGCGTAACTGTCTTTGTACCAGGAATTCAGGGTTTCCAGCTCCGCGGCATCCCCGATGGTGGTGGAGGTGCCGTGGGCTTCGATGAATCCGATCTGTTCCGGGGTGATCTCCGGCCGGGTGTGTTCAAAGCAGCGCTGAACGCTCAATACCTGGCCCCGGGGGTTGGGGGCGGCAATGGACTTGCCCCGGCCGTCGGAAGAGGCCCCGATCCCGTTGACCACTCCTATGATCCGGTCGTTGTCCCGGATGGCGTCTTTCATGCGCTTGAGCACAAACACCACAGACCCTTCTCCCAGCACAAACCCGTCGGCCCGCTGATCAAAAGGATAGGATCCCCTGGCTGACAAGGTCCCCATTTTGGCGAACCCGATAAAGGATTCCGGGGCCAGATGGGTGTTGACCCCGCCCACGATCACCTGGTCATGCTCACCGGAGAGCAGCTCGCCGATGCCCGCTTCCAGGGCCGTGATGGACGAGGCGCAGGCCGCATCCACAATATAGTTGGCCCCCCGGACCCCTAAGTGCCGGGCGATGCGGGACGCCTCGATGTTTAAAAGAATCCCGTGCACCGGGTCATACCCTTTATGTTCCCCTTCCAGTTGTGATTGAAGGTTTTCTCGAATACTGTTTTTTTCATCTTCGGACAGCGCGGACCAGGCCTCGGTTTTTTCCATCATGGACAGAATCTGGGGAAACCAGTATTTGAGCTGCAATGTGTTGCCCAGCTCATTGGACAGGCAGGTGGCGATGATCACGGCGGTTCTCTGGGGATCTTCACAGATCAACTGATCCTTGTCATCCACAAGGCCGGCATTTTCCACGGCTTTGTAAGCGGTCTGCAGCACCATCTGCTGGCTCCGGGACAACCGTTTGGCCTTGTCCGGGGCATACCCGAACCGTTCATGATCAAATTGAAAATCATCCACCACTCCGGCCAGAATGGTGTAGGTTCTGTCTTCGGCAGTTCGGTCCGGACTGTAATACAGATCTTTATCAAACCGGTGATCCGGCATGGGTTTGATGGCGTATTTTTTTCCCAGGATATTGTCCCACAGGGCATCCGGGGTGTCGGCACCCGGCAGGGTACATCCCATGCCCACCACGGCAATCTCGTCGTTGATCCGGTTTTTCGGGCTGAAAAGGACCTCCAGCTGGTTCAGGTGATGAAACAATCGGGATTTGGCCGTAAAATAGGTATCATGGATCTGTTGAATGGTGACATCTTTTTTAAAGAACGCCAGGCTGTCTCCCACCAGAAAATTGCCTTTTTCCCGGTGTTCCTCATCCTTGAACCAGGTGTAGTACTGCTCTCCGGGCCGTTTAAAATCCGGCATAAACCCTTTGGCGCCGATCAGCAAAGACCCGATGTTTTTCTTTTCAAAGGCCCGCTTGCGTTCATCCAGGCCGACCTTGTCCAGGATCATGGTGTCTTCCAGTTCTTTCATTCTTTTTGCAAACGGCGTAGGCGCCGTGCGGGAAGCCAGGCCCAGACTTTTGCCGATCACCACGGTCTCATCTTTTTCAATGATGATATCCTGGTATTGTTTGGTGACACTCCGGGTTTTTACGATCTCCTGGGAAAACAGATAGGCCGTGCCCACCTGCAAGCCGATGGCAGCGCCTTTTTGGGCCAGAAACGAGGTCATGCCGGAGATGAAAAACGAGGCAAAACAGGTGGAGATGCCGCCGGCAAACACCAGCGAGATTTTTGACAAATCCTGATTCCGGCTCACCAGGGTTTCAATAGCCCCTTCCCACAGCACCAGAGAAGACAGAAACCCCACATGCCCCCCGGCTTCCCCGCCTTCGAAAATGAACCGGACGCATCCGCTTTTCAATGCATTTTCCATCATGGGCACGGACGGGGTGTGCAGATAGGTTTGGGTGCCGGCCGCCTCCAGGTCCCGCACCTGGGAGGGAATGCCCCCGGCAAACAGGGCAAAGGGAATCTTGTATTTTTTGACCATGTCCAGATGCTTGTGCACATTGGGATTGAACGCTTCAATCCCCACCAGGCCGGCCCCGCAGTTAGACACTTTTTTCTTTCCTTTAGACAGCATCTCATCGGCCAGAGACGCGGGCAAAGATCCCACGGCAAAAAACGGCAGGGCCCCGGCATCCAGCACCTGTGCCGCAAATTCCGGGTTGTCGGATATATTGGCCATGGGCCCCTGGATCAACGGCAGGCGCGTGTTCTGGTTCCGGGCGAACGGTGAGTTTTCTTTCACGGGATCAAACGCATCCACACAGTCGAGCACCTGGCCCAGCGTGACAAAAAAATCATGGATCATCTCAGACAGTTTATGGGATTTTTTTGCCATATGCCGGGCAAACAGCCCGTCTTGGCCCATGAAGAACAGCGACTGGACAAACGGGGCTTGGGTGTCGTTCAATGCGATGACCTGAGAGGCTATTTTTGCATACAGCTGCTGTTCTCCATCTGCCTGTTCTCCCAGCACCACGGCTTCCTGTTTCAGGTCCCTGACCACTTTAGTGCCCAGTTTGGCAAATACCCGGAACACCTGTTTGTCCTGGATGCTGATCTCCGTGGAATCGCCCTCCTCCACCATGGCCAGCAGATTTTTAAAGGCCGGGGACACCGGCGCTTCGTCTGCCAGCAGCACCTGGGTATCCATGACAAAACCGGACACCCCGGCGGCCAGCATGCCCGCACCTGTGTACTGTCCCACCCCGCCGTGAACAAACACGGGCCGGTTCTGGTGTTTCAGGTACCACTGCATGAGAATGAAAGAAGAGTATTTGGATACCTGTCCGGCGGCTTCGTTGCCCTTGAGGATCAGGCCATGGGGATCGGCTTGGTCAATCCGGGCGGTCAGGCCGATATCCTTGATCTCCAGCAACACCCGGGTGTCGCCTAAATTCGGCTTTTCAAGGGTGTCACCTGTTTTAGATACGGGCATCACCACCAGGTCCAGGTTGGATACCGGCTGGTTTTCCAACGCTTCCAGCACCGGCAAATCCAATGATGCCAGCCGGATACCGAAAACAATATTTTCTTTGGACAACTGAAGGATCTTTTGCAGGATCTCTTTGCTGTCCAGAAATTCAGTGTCAAACACGGGCAAAGCCCCCGCCGCATAAACAGCGTGAAAATAAGCAAGGTCAAACACCTTGACCGGGGTATAGATCATCAGCGGCAGCCGGGAGTGCAAAATGCGTGTTATCATGGGAACTCTCCATTGGAAATTTTAGCGTTTGGCCCCTGTCTTCTAGCAACAGGAGCAAAAAACGGGATTGGGTTCAAATAATTTCATAAGTATCCCCCACCTATTATCAAAATCCATGCCACCCGGGTCAAAACAGATAACATTCTGAATTCAAAGATTTTTTACCTGATATGTCTTTTCAAGCTATTTGGCTGAAATGTTTTATTCTTGCATTTTATGAACATTGGTTATACAAAAATGCCCATGATCATACACAGGGACCGCCTATGAAAAAAGCCGTACTGACCCAGACCGAGCGCCATTTTTTCAAAACCGTCCACAACGCGGCCTTTGCCAACCCGTTCAGTGAACTGCGGGAACGCTTAGATCAGAAAATCGCCGGACTGTTCCCGTCTGCGGCCCGCCGGAAAAGCAAGGACATGTGCGTGCTGGAAGTGGACCGGCAGCTCAAAAAACTGACCCGCCAGAACAGAGGCAACATCAACCAGTACACGGGAGAGGACCGGGAAGTGCTGCGGGTGGTGTATCTGTTCGATGTGTTCCATAAATTCCGGGACCGGTTTGATCAGCTGATCCAGGATCAGATCACGGCCCAGGATGATCCGGTTCCCGTGGATTTTGTGGATGAAGCCAGGGAAATGATGAAGGAAAAAGGGTTTTCCACCGCCCGGTTTTACCATTATTTTGCCCTGTCTTTTCAACTGCGCCGGGCATTTTATTTTATCTCAAACACCCTGGTGGGTGCCAGCCCCTGCATGAAAACCTTTAAAAAACACCTCTGGTACAACGTGTTTACCTACAATATCGGGTTGTATGACCAGCATCTGTGGAACCGGATGGAAGATTTTTCCACACTGCTTCTAGGAGAAACCGGCACGGGAAAAGGCACAGCGGCCCGAGCCATCGGCATGAGCGGATTCATTCCCTTTGACAGAAAACGCGGCTGTTTTGTTCAAAGTTTCACCCGGGCGTTTTCCTCATTAAACCTGTCCCAGTATCCGGAAACCCTTTTGGAATCCGAACTGTTCGGCCACACCAAAGGGGCATTCACCGGGGCCGTGGAAGATTACCAGGGAGTGCTGGACCGGTGCAGCCCCCATGGTGCCATTCTTTTAGATGAAATCGGAGAGATCCCGGACCATATTCAGGTCAAACTGCTGCGGGTGCTCCAGGAACGCACCTTTACCCCCGTGGGTGCCCATGGGCTGTCCCGGTTCAACGGCCGGGTCATTGCCGCCACCAACCGCCCGAAAAAAGAGATCATGGACGGCCGGGTCTTTAGAGAAGATTTCTATTACCGGCTGTGCTCGGACATCATTGAAGTACCGCCCCTGCACACCCGGATTCAACAGGATCCGGCCGAACTGGACACCCTCCTGGATTTCACGGTCACTCGCATGCTCGGCCTGGCGTCACCGAAAATCACGACCAAAATCAAAAGAATTATTGACCGCCGCTTGGGAAACCATTATAGCTGGCCTGGGAATGTCCGGGAACTGGAGCAATGTGTGAGAAGCGTGCTGCTCCGAAGAGATTACTTAGGCAAACAGGCGCCCGAAGATGTGTCTCTTTCCAGTTTTCTGTGTCAGGGCATTCAGGCCCAGGATCTGCCGGTTTCCGACCTGTTGTCCGGATACTGCACCCTGTTGTATGAAACTTTGGGCACCTATGAAAAAGTGGCCCAAAAAACCGGGCTGGACAGACGAACGGTCAAAAAATATATCATGACCCACAAACAGACATAAGGACCTTTCATGTTTTCTTTTCTGCCATCACCGCTGAAAGGTGCGGTATCTTTTTTGATTTACCTGATCAACACCATTTTGCTCACTGTGCCGTTGATACTGATTTCCCTGCTCAAATTCATTCTGCCGTTTCAACCGGTGGTGGTGATCCTGGACCGGATACTCATGGGCATTGCCGGACTGTGGATTTACATCAATTCCGTCAACACGGACCTGTTTTGCAAAATCGACTGGGATGTCCGGGGGCTGGACAAACTGACACCCAGGCAATGGTATCTGGTGCTGTCCAATCATCAGTCCTGGGTGGATATTCTGGTGCTTCAGAAAACATTGCGCAAAAAAGTCCCCATGCTTAAATTTTTTTGAAAAAAGAGCTGATCTGGGTCCCGTTTCTGGGACTGGCCTGGTGGGCCCTGGATTTTCCGTTCATGAAACGCTATTCCAGGGAATTTCTGGCAAAAAACCCCCATATGAAGGGAAAAGACCTGGAAAGTACCCGGAAAGCCTGTCAAAAATTCAGACACACGCCTGTCTCCATCATGAATTTTGTGGAAGGCACCCGGTACACCCCGGAAAAAGCCAAAACATCTGCGTTTTCACATCTTTTGACCCCTAAAGCCGGCGGCATCGCCTTTGTTTTGGGATCCATGGATCAATGCCTCAATCACATTCTGGATGTCACCATTGTTTACCCGGACGGGGTCCCGAGCTTCTGGTCATTCATATCCGGTAAAACCCGAAAAATCATTGTGGATTGTCAATTGCTGGAAATCGGATGGCAGATCAAAGGGGATTATTTCAATGATCCGGTTTTCAAGGCACAGTTCTGTGAATGGCTCAATCAGTTATGGCAGGAAAAAGACCGGAAAATCGAACACCTGCTTTCTTCTTAGAGAATGGCGGCCATCACCCCGGTCAGAAGAAATGAGGATTCGATCATAAATTCCATTTGAGTGCCTGAGATCCGGGAGTCTTTTCCAAAAAAATGAACCAGCACCAGCATGAGACCGGGCACCAGGGCCAGCAGCCATGTCAGAGAAAAAGACAGCCCGGCCGGCCAGGCCCCTGCCAGCAGCACCAGGGTTGCAATGAGCACATACCGGATCAGCACAAAACTCTTTTTTTCTCCCAAAAGTATGGGCAGGGTTTCCCGGCCGGCAATCCGGTCGCCCTGGATGGCCTTGATGTCAAAAAATGCGGTCCGGCTGAACACCAGCCCGGCGGCATACAAAAATGCCACGGCCATCCACAAAGGGACACTGCGGGTATCCACGGCCGGCAGAATACTGGTGACAACCCCCCAGGCCATGGTAATCAGGAGGGTTTTGGATCCGGGAATGTCCTTGATACGCCGGATCTGCTGTGTTCTGCCCCATCCCTTAGGAATGAGCTTCAGGTTATAGGACAGCCCCAGAAGGCTCATGACCAGAAGAATGAAAAACGACATCACCCCCGTGGTATATGCCAGATACAACCCGGCCCCGCCGGAGCTCAGAGCCAGCAGCGCCAGAACAGGGCGATGCCGCCGGTAGAACCCGGCCCGGTCCGGATGGTTGTATGTGTCTGATTTAACGGCAAACATATTGTTCAACACCTGCATGGAAAACACATAAAGCATGGCAATGGCGGCATGGATCCATGTGCGGGGCAGTTGCTGGACCACGGAACAGGCATAGGTCAGGCTGCCGGCCCCCAGCGCCAGCAGCAGATTGGTCTTTAAAAAAAACCCCTGGATCCGGGAGATGGCCCCGGCCACAGGGCGCTGATGCTCCAGATGCCGGGCCACCCGGGAACAGGTGTCCGTGATGATCCAGTTGGGCGTGGAGGCCCCCGCGGTAATGGCAATGGACCGGAATCCTGCCAGGGCCGTGAAATCGATTTCCGACACGGTTTCAATATGCGTGGTAAAGGCCCGGGTTTCAGCGGCCACCTGGGCCAGGCGCCGGGTATTTCCGCTCTGCCTTCCCCCCACCACGATCACGGCATCATGGGTGGCAGCCAGGTGTCTGACCTCCTGCTGCCGGCGCTCCGTGGACCCGCAGATGGTATCAAACACCTGGTAATGGGGCCGGTGTTTTGCGCAAAAGGCTTTGATTTCATCATATAATGCCGTATTCTGGGTGGTCTGGGCCACCACCACCGCGTTTTCAAATACAGGCAGCGCTGTAAACTGATCCATGGCCGTCACCGTGTGTCCGTTGCCCTGGGCATATCCCAGCAGTCCCTTGACCTCGGGATGATTTTCTTCACCGATAATAATGGTGGCATATCCTTTTTGGGCAAATTTTCGGATAATCATCTGAACCCGGACCACCCGGGGACAGGTGGCATTGATCACGGAAAACCCCGCTTGTTTCAGGGCCGTTTCATCTTCGGGCGGCACACCATGGGCCCGGATCAGCACCAGTCCCGTGCCTTTTTCAGGGATGGTATCCAGCCGAAAAATTCCCTTGGTCTCCAGCATTTCCAGCACCTGGGGGTTGTGGATCAGCGGGCCGTAGGTGTATATCGGCGTATCAGATGTATTGGCGGCATCCAGCACCATGTCCACGGCCCGGCGAACCCCCATGCAGAAGCCGGCGGTTTTTGCAATGGTAATTTTCATGAAAGATTGATCAGCAGGTCCACCAGCCGGGAAAATTCCGATTGAGACGTGAAATTGATTTCAATCCGTCCTTTTTCCCCGGTTTTTCGAATGTTCACCGGCGACTGGATCCGGCTGGAAATCTGGGAACAGGTGGTTTCCAGAAAGGCCTGTTCTGTTGCGGACAGGTTCCGGACCGGCGCGGGTTTTTCCTGTTTGGACTGATTCACCAGAAGCTCGGTTTTTCGGACCGACAGTTTGTGGGCAATTACCTGTTCGAACAGGGCCAGCTGGGTTTCCAGAGATTCCGCACCCAGCAGAGCCCGGGCGTGGCCCGTGGAAATGTCTTCATTCAAAAGACTTTGTTTGATTTTTTCAGGCAATCCCCGCAGCCGGAGCAGATTGGCAATGGTGGAACGGTTTTTGCCTATTTTCTGGGCCACTTTTTCCTGGGTATAGCCGAATTCATCCATGAGCCTGAAATAGGCTTCCGCTTCTTCCAGCACATTCAGGTTGGCCCGCTGAATATTCTCGATGATGGACACTTCCAGCACCTGCTCGTCCGTCAGGTGCTTGACCACCACGGGCACATGGCTCAGATTGGCTGACTTGGCGGCCCGAAGCCGCCGTTCTCCGGCAATCAGTTCATAAGCGCCGTCCATATGCCGAACCAGCAGCGGTTGCAGCACCCCCTGCTCAGCAATGGACTCTTTGAGACGTTCCAGTTCCTCTTCATTGAAATCCGTGCGGGGCTGATACCGGTTGGGAGCGATAGTATCCACGGAACACATGAAAAAATCCCCCCGATCCTTCTGGGCATCCATATCAAAATCCGGAATCAATGCACCAATACCCCGGCCCAGGCCTGTTTTTTCTTTTTTTGTCCATCATCGTTTCAGCAGCTCCCTGGCAAACGCCATATATCCTTTCGCTCCTTGGGACTGCTTGTCGTACAACATGACCGGCAGACCGTAACTGGGGGCTTCCCCCAGTTTCACGTTCCGCGGTATCTTGGTTTTAAACACCAGTCCCTTGAAATATTGCCGGGCATCCTCCACCACGTTCTGGGCCAGGTTGGTCCGCCGGTCGAACATGGTCAGCACAATGCCTTTGATTTTCAATCCCGGATTAAACGATGATTTGACCCGCTTGACCGTATTCAACAGCTGCCCTAAGCCTTCCAGGGCAAAAAATTCGCTCTGAAGCGGGATCAGCACGGAATGGGATGCCACAAATGCATTCAGGGTCAACAGACTCAATGCCGGCGGGCAATCAATCAGCACATAATCATACTGGTCTGCCACGGGCAACAGAAGCTGCTTCAATCGAGCCTCCCGTTGCGAAACAGACACCATTTCAATTTCAAAACCGATCAAATCCACGTTGGCGGGCAACAGGGTCAGGCCCGGCAGCATGGTGGGCAGCAGCAGGTCCTGGATGTCTGCCTCACCGATCAGTCCATGGTAAAGGGAGGCTTCCAGACCGGGTTTTTCCACGCCCAAGCCCGTGGTGGCATTGGCCTGGGAATCACAGTCCACCAGCAGGACTTTTTTCTTGAGCATGGCCAGAGCTGCAGACAGATTGACCGCAGTGGTGGTCTTTCCCACCCCGCCTTTTTGATTGGCTATACTGATGATCTGCGTCATAATATGAATTCCATATCACAGTTCATGATTCGAGGTAAACAAGAAAAACCGGCGACAGACGTTCATTTTTTGGGATCTGACATTATCATTCAGGCTGCCTCTTTTCTCCTATTCCTGGAATCATGTCAAGCAAAATTGCCGTTCCGGTTTATGAATTTGACATTTTGTATCCCTGTGATAAAATAGTGCGTTTATGATGCAAAAAGACGATTCCCAATTTCACAAAAAAACACGGTCCGCCCGGAAACCATTGGTTCGCCCCCCTGAAAACAGACCGGCCCAACTGAATTTTCCACAAGATCTTCCCATTACGGCCAGAAAAGATGCCATCATCAAAGCCATCCAGACCAGCCGGGTGGTGATCATTTCCGGAGAAACCGGTTCGGGCAAAACCACTCAGATCCCCAAATGCTGTCTGGCTGCCGGCTGCGGTACCCGGGGCATGATCGGCTGCACCCAGCCCCGGCGCATCGCCGCCATCAACGTGGCCAAACGCATGGCATTTGAATTCAAGGAATCTTTAGGGCAATCCGTGGGCTACAAGATCCGGTTTGACGACAAAACCCCTGCAGGTGCCTGCATCAAGGTGATGACCGACGGCATTCTTCTGGCGGAAACCCAGCAGGACCCGCTGCTCAAGCGCTATGACACCATTATTGTGGACGAGGCCCATGAAAGAAGTCTGAACATCGATTTCACCCTGGGCATCCTGCGGCGCCTGGTGAAAAAACGCAAACACCTGAAACTGATCATCACCTCGGCCACCATCGATACCCAGAAATTTTCCCAAGCCTTTGACAACGCCCCCATCATCGAGGTATCCGGCCGGATGTTTCCTGTGGAAACTGTATACCAACCCATTCTGGAGGACACGGGAGAAAAACAGAATCCGGAAGATCAAGGGTATGTGGAAGCAGCGGCGGATGCGGCTCATTCTCTTTTGACCCGGACCCGGTCCGGGGACATGCTGATCTTCATGCCCACGGAACAGGACATCGGAGAAACCATGGAACTGCTGAAGGGCCGGCAGCATCCCGGTGTCACCATTCTGCCGCTGTTCGCAAGGCTGTCCGCCGGCGAACAGGCCAAAGTGTTTTCAAGAACCCCGGGGCGGAAAATCATTGTCTCCACCAATGTGGCGGAAACCTCTTTGACCATTGCCGGCATCAAATATGTGATCGACACGGGACTGGCCCGGATTCCCAGTTATTCCCCGAGAACCCGCACCACCTCGCTGCCCGTGCGGCCCATCTCCCAGAGTTCCGCCAACCAGCGCATGGGACGGTGCGGCCGGGTGGAAAACGGGATCTGTATAAGGCTGTATGATGAGGATGATTTCAACGGCCGCCCGTTTTTCACGCCCCCGGAAATCCTGCGGAGCAACCTGGCGGAAGTGATCCTGCGCATGATTTCCCTGAAACTGGGGGATGTACAGGGATTTCCCTTTATCGATCCGCCCGCCCCCAAAAGCATCCGGGACGGATTTGACACCCTGATGGAGCTGGGGGCTGTCAAGGTGTCGGACCAGCCCAAAAAATCCTTTGCGCTCACGGACGTGGGACAGATCATGTCACGAATCCCCGTGGATCCCAAACTGTCCCGCATTCTCATCGCAGCCAAAGACAACCACTGCCTGGCCGAAGCCCTGGTCATTGCCACGGCGTTGTCCATTTCCGATGTCCGGCAGCGCCCGGCTGACAAAGCAGCGGCAGCCGACCAGAAACACGCCCGGTTCAAAGACCCGTCCTCGGATTTCATCACCCTGCTCAATATCTGGGATGCTTATCAGGCAGAAGAAAAAAAATCCCGGTCAAGGACCAAACTCCGGCAGTTCTGCATGGATCATTTTCTGTCTTTCAAACGCATCCGGGAATGGCTGGATATCCACAGCCAGATACGGCGCCAGCTGAAAGAACACGGGTTTTCCGATTTCTCGTCCTTTACTTTTCTGCCCGGCACAAATCATTTGAAATCAACGGCCAAAGACATCGGCGGCCCACTTTACATAGCCCTGCACAAATCCCTTTTGGCCGGGTATCTGTCCCACATTGCCCATAAAAAGGAAAAAAACATTTATGCGGCGGCCAAAGGCCAGCAGGCCATGATTTTTCCGGGATCCGGGTTGTTTGACAAAGCCGGTCCCTGGATTGTGGCGGCCGAGTATGTCAAAACCAGCCAGCTGTTTGCCAGAGGGGTGGCCAATATCGATCCGGCCTGGCTGGAGGAAATCGGCAAAAATCTGTGCACCCGCACCTATTTTGATCCCCGGTGGGAAAAAAAACAGGGCCGGGTCATGGCCACGGAACAGGTCTCGTTGTTCGGTCTGATCATTGTGGCGGGCCGGGCCGTGCCTTATGGAAAAATCAATCCCCAGGAGGCCGGGGATATTTTTATCCGAAAGGCCCTGGTGGACGGTGAGATTCACCAGCCCTTTTCCTTCATGGTCCACAACCAAAACCTGATCGAAGAACTGGAAGAAGCGGAGCACAAAACAAGGCAGCGGGATATTCTGGCAAGCACCGAAGACATGGTCCAGTTTTACCATGCCCGGCTGCCCCGGCCGTTTTATCACATCAAAACCTTTGCCAAATTTCTCAAAGACCAGAAAGACGATACGTTTCTGCGCATGACCCGGCAGGACCTGGAAAAAAACAAAGCGGACCAGGATCATCTGGCATTGTTCCCGGATATGCTGAACACAGCCCAGGGAAACTTTGCCCTGTCCTACCGGTTTGATCCCGGAAACGACACGGATGGGGTCACGGTCAAGGTGCCGGCGGACATGGCGGCCCAGGTCCCTAAGACGGCTATGGAAAAACTGGTGCCCGGACTGTTTGAAGAAAAAATCGCCGGACTGATCAAGGGGCTGCCCAAATCCTTTCGGGTCCGGCTGATGCCCGTCCAGGCCACGGCGGCCCGGATCGCAAAAAATCTGCCCAAAGACGACACCCCGTTGTTCTCCCAGTTGTCTGCTTTTATCCGGAAACACTATGGATTGATAATTCCTGCCACGGCCTGGTCGGAAGACCACCTGGCGGATCACTTGAAAATGCGGATTTCCATCCGGGATCACAAAGACCGGGAAATCACCTCGTTAAGGGATCCATCCATTTTAAACCGGTTTCCGCATGCGGCGCCCCAGCCCGGCACATCCGCCCTGGACCGGGCCAGGCAGACATTTGAAAAAACAGAGATCACCGACTGGACGTTTTCCGATTTACCGGAAGATCTTTGCATTGACGAGCCGGACGGATTCACCCGAAAGGTGTACCCGGGACTGAAAATCGAAGACGACACGTTAAATCTGCGGCTGTTTCTCTCCCGGCAGGAAGCAGAAACCACCCATGTCCAGGGAATCCGAAGGCTGTATGAGCACGGGTTTCCCGATCTGTTCAAGGCCGTTAAAAAAGAGATCCGATCCACAGGGGACCTCAAACGGATCGCCATGTATTTTGGCGGACCGGCCGCATTTCAAAATGCGGTTTATATTTGTATCACCCGGCATCTGTTTGAAAAAAATCTGCGGACCCGGGCGGCGTTTGAATCCTATATCCAGAAACTGCGGCCCACCCTTTTTCAGCAGACCCAGGATCTGATCAACGATATTCAGGCCGTGGGCCGGGCATATGCCGAATGTTTTTCTTTGATCCAGGCCCTGTCTTTAAAACATCAGGCCCGGCCCCAGGCCAGCCGGATTCTTGCTGACCTGTTTGAAGGGCTTAAAAACCTGGTGCCGCCCCATTTTCTTTCTTTATATTCCGTTCAGCGGATCCAGCATCTGCCCCGGTATGTGGACTGTCTTAGAATCCGGGCCCAGAGAGGGGCGGACAATCCGGCCAAGGAATCTGAAAAAGCCAAAAAAATCAGCCGGTTTGAACATCATCTGGCCATTCAGGTGGCCGGGCTGTCTGAAACAACTTCCCCGGAAAAAGCCGAAAAAGTCGAGGATTTTTTCTGGCTTCTGGAAGAATACAAAATATCGGTTTTTGCCCAGGAGTTGAAAACCGCGGTCAAGGTATCTGCCAAACGCCTGGAAAAAGAACTGCACACCCTGTCCACCCTGATCTGATATCCCGATGGCCTGAAAAACCCCACCCAATGATGAAACTATCCACCGTCAGGTATTTGCTTAACACTTAGCACTTAACACTTAAAACTTCCCCTGCCTGCCGGGGTTTTCAGCCGCTTGCGCACCTGTTTTTCCAGATGCTGAATAATCCGGGTCAATGCCCGGGTTTCCCGGATGGGACCGGAATCATTCCACCCGGCGGCCAGGGCCTGGAGTTTTTTTTGACGAAACTGATCCACGGAATCCACCAAAGTCATCCATGCCAGCAGTTTCTGAATCACATGGCGCTCTTCCGGGCTCAGATCCGCCGTATCAATGGGTTGGCCTGTGTCTGTTCGGATAATCATCTGTTTTGTTTTCCCTTATGGATTTAACCCGTGGTCCGGATTTTCCCTGAAACTTCTTGAAACCTGCTGCATAATGCATTAATTTGCTCTAAGTTATCAATCAAAAACCCAAGTTTCAATAAAGGATTGTTTGCGTGTTCACTGAAACCGTTACATTTCCGGCGGCATTTATCGCCGGCCTGCTCTCATTTTTATCCCCGTGTATTCTGCCGCTGATCCCTGCGTATTTTTCATTCATTACGGGGCTGTCTTTGGATGAACTCACCCAGGGCAGACAGGAAACCCGGAAAAAAGTGATCCTGTCCACCCTGGCCTATGTGGCCGGGTTTTCCCTGGTGTTCATCCTGATGGGGGCATCGGCTTCGTTTCTGGGAGCTGCGTTCACCCGATACGCTTACATCGTTCAGTACGTGGGCGGGGCCATCATCCTGATTTTCGGGCTGCACCTGCTGGGGGTCATCAACATCAAGGCCCTGGCGTTTGAAAAGCGGATCCACATGAAGCAGAAACCGGTCCACCTGGCCGGCACCTTTGTCATCGGCATGGCGTTCGGGGCCGGATGGAGTCCGTGCATCGGGCCGCTTTTAGGAAGCATCCTGATCGTGGCAGGCAACCAGGACACCGTGGCCAAGGGAATCTGGCTTCTGGCCGTGTATTCCGCGGGTCTGGCCCTGCCGTTTATTCTCATGTCCTTTTTCATCACCTCCCTGGTGGAAACCATGAAAAAAGCCACCCGGTTCATTCCCATCATCAACAAAGTCGCGGGCGGACTGTTGGTTGTCATGGGTCTGCTGCTGATTTTTGATAAATTTCATTTACTGACCCTGGTCTGATTCGGCAACACCCATGACACACCCCCGTTTCCGCTTTTACACGCTGATTTTTGTCACCACTTTGGCCAAACTGCTGATGAACACGGCCCGGAGGATGGTGTATCCCTTTGCCCCGGCCTTTGCCAGGGGACTGGGCGTGGACCTGGCCGCCATCACCTCGGTCATTGCCCTGAATCAGGCCACGGCCGTGCTGGGACCGGTGGGGGCCTCTTTTGCCGACCATTACGGCAACCGCCGCATTATTTTGTTTTCTCTGGTCATGCTGTGTATCGGGTGTGTGGCCGCCGGCCTGATCCCTATGTACGGCACTCTGGTGCTGGCCCTGTTTCTCGCAGGACTGGCCAAAAGCATTTTTGATCCCAGTTTCCAGGCATTCATCGGCACCCATGTGCCGTTTGAACAGCGGGGGAAATTCATCGGCATGACGGAGCTGGCCTGGGCCGGGGCCACTTTGGTGGGGATTCCTCTGGCCGGCATGACCATCCAGGCGTTTTCCTTTCAGACCCCGTTTTTGGTCATCGGCATCCTGGCCGCCGCCTGTTTTGCCTTGATTTTCCGGCTCATGCCCGAAGACCGGCCGCCGGCCGGAACTGCCGGCAAAAAACCCGGGCAGCTGCTGGTGAACTGGCGGCAGATCATGAAAAACCGGCAGGTTTTAGGCATGCTGAGTTTTGCTTTTTTCATGGCCCTGGGATCAGATATTTTGTTTGTGGTCTACGGGGCCTGGCTGGAACAGTCCTATGGCCTGTCTCTGGCTGCCATCGGTATGGGAACGATCCTCATCGGCATGGCCGAGGTGGCCGGAGAAGGGATCACCGCGTTTTTTTCCGACCGGATCGGGCTGCTGAGGACCGTGTTCATCGGCATGATCCTGACGACCGGGGCCTATTTTCTGCTGCCCGTTCTGGACCGGGGGGTTCCTTATGTGCTGGGGGGATTGTTTCTGGTATTTTTATGCTTTGAATTCACCATTGTCACGGCCATGAGCCTGGCCACGGAACTGGTGCCGGAACTGCGGGCATCCACCTTGTCGGCATTTTACGCCGTGGGCGGCATGGGCCGGGTGGTCGGGGCGTTTTGCGGGGGCCTGATCTGGTCCAAAACCGGCATTTTTCACATCAGCGTGATTGCCGGTGTGTGCACACTGGCGGCCCTGGCCTGTATGACGGCCGGGTTTATCCGTTTTTCCCGGTCTTAGGCCAGTGCGGCTTCAAACCGGCGAAACAAAGATTCCGTGATACCGGCCACCCCCAAGGGACGTTCACCGGCATCGTGGCAGTCTGACCCCCCCGTGATCACCAGGTCATAACGCGTTGCCCAGCCCAGCAATATCTCTTGACATGCTTTTGTGTGTCCCGGGTAAAATACCTCGATGCCTTGAAGGCCGGCATCCAGAAATTCCGGCAACAGGGTTTCCACAATCTCGATGGGCGGCAGCACTTCCTTGTAATGGCCGTTGCCCGGATAGGAGCCGGCAGCCGGGTGGGCCAGGACCGCCAGCAAAGGATGCTGTGTCATGAACCGGGCCACATCTGCCAGTTCAATGCCTGACGGCAGATAGGCCGGGCTGGCATTGCCGATGATCCGGTTGATGGTTTCTTTTTCAGTGATGCCCAGTTTTTCGGACAAAGCCAGGGCAAAATGACGGCGGCTGGCATTGGCGCTGTAATCGGCAATGTCCTGAAAAACCAGTTCCCTGGCCAGTAACGGGGTCTTTCCCTGGGGTCCGAATTCTTCATTGATCCGAACGATCCGTGCCCGGACCAGCCCTTGGCCCCGGCCTTTGGACATCAGGGTTTCAAACTCAGTCACAAACTTTATGTCTGACAGTCGCTTTTGAGAAAAATAACACAGCAGATGAAGCGTGCCTGTAAAGAAAGGCCGACGAAACCGAACGGAAACCTCCACCCCGGGAATCACCTGAATTCCGGCCTGTTCTCCTGCTGCCAGCCCCGGCTCAATTCCCTTGAGGGTATCATGATCCGTGATGGCAATTGCTTTGAGTCCCAGCGCTTTGGCCCGGGCCACCAGCTGTCCGGGGGTAAAATCACCATCCGAGGCCTGGGTGTGGTTATGCAGGTCGGCAAATATCAAGTGCGTCATGTGTTTTTCTCCTGATGCTTGAATAACTGTTTTCAGGATGATCCCCGGGGCCGGTCAAGGATTGTCACTGGTTTAAACGCTTGCAGCAGAGCATTTTTTTAAAAAAATTTCAAGATATCGTTTGATTTTTAACAGGTAAATGATAGAAGAAAAAATCAAAATTGGAAAAATTTCCAGTAAAAAAGGATGTATAATCAAAACAACCCTTCTCATATACGGATAAAAAACATGGACATTCTGAATGAACTGGGCAAAATCGGATCAGCAAAACAGGCTTTGGCAGTTTTTGAAAAGCAAATGGATACGGCGCAGTTGGGTCGCATTTCAAGCATCTCACATCCGGAAATTCTGAAACGGATTGCCAATGCCGTGGTGATCTGCAACCCGGAAAAAATTTTCATCAACACCGGGTCTGAAGCGGACCGCCAGTTCATCCGGGATCTGGCCCTGGAAACCGGAGAAGAACGGTCCCTGGCCATGGAAAACCATACCATTCATTTTGACCTGCCCGGAGAACAGGGCCGGATTGTGGACCGCACCTTTTACATCGCCAATCCGGAAGATCTGATCTCGTCCCTTGCCAACCGCATGAACCGGGAAACCGCCCTGGAAGATATCCGCGCCAACATGACCGATATCATGAAAGGGAAAACCATGGTGGTGGGATTTTACATGCGGGGGCCCGTGGGGGCACGGGTTTCCAACCCGGCCCTGGAAATCACCAGTTCCGCGTATGTCAGTCACAGTGCCGATATTCTGTACCGGAATGCATTTGCAGATTTTGACAAAGAAGTGGCGGCCCGGGGCCATTTTTTCACCAACGTCCATTCCGAGGGGCTGAACCGGACAAAAGACCTGCCCGATGCCCGGGTGTTCATGGATTTGCAGTACCAGACCACCTACAGTTTCAAATGCACCTATGCCGGCAACACATTGCTGCTCAAAAAAGGGAACCACCGGTTTGCCGTGGACAAGGCCGTCCATAAAAACCGGGGGGAAGAGCTGTCCGAACACATGTTCATCACCGGGATCCGGGGGCCGGAAAACCGGGTGACCTGGTTTGCCGGGGCCGCGCCGTCGGGATGCGGCAAAACTACCACGGCCATGGCCGGGGACCTGTTTGTGGGAGACGACCTGGCCCAGATGTGGATCGCAGACGACGGCAGCATCCGATGCGTCAACCCGGAGGCCGGTATCTTCGGGATTGTGGAGGATGTCAACCAGGAAGGGGACCCCTTGCTCATGAAAGTGCTCAGGCAGCCCGGGTACGAGGTAATCTGGTCCAATGTGCTCATCGATGAAAACAATATCCCCCACTGGGTGGGCAACCTTGAACCCTCGCCGGAAAAAGGGATCAATTTCCAGGGGGAATGGCATTTTGGCAAAACCGATGACACCGGCAAACCCATTCCCATGTCCCATCCCAATTCCCGGTGCACCCTGCGGTCCACCAACCTGGAAAACTATTGTCCGGACGCGGAAAACCCGGACGGGGTACTGACCCGGATATTCACTTACAGCGGCCGGGATGCGGACACCATGCCCCCGGTCTGGGTGGCACGAGATTCCGACCAGGGCGTGGTGATCGGTGCCTGCATCGTATCGGCGGCCACGGCCACTGAAGTGGGGGCTTCCGGGGTCAAGCGGGCCCCCTGGGCCAATGCCCCGTTCATTCCCGGGGCTTTAGGGGATTACATGGATGCCCAGTTCCGGTTTTTCGGGAACACCAAAATTCAGGAACAATTTCAGCCCGTCATGGCCGGCCTGAATTATTTTCTCACGGACAAAGCCCGGGGCGGCAGTACCAGCAAACTGCTGGGAGAAAAAAAAGATGTCAAAGTCTGGCTGGCATGGCTGGAACGCTACGCCCACAAGGAAGCGGGACATATTCAGACCCCCATCGGCAATCTGCCCCTGTACCGGGATCTGGCGCCGCTGTTTGATAAGATCATTGACAAACCCTATCCGAAAGATCTGTATGACCGGCAGTTTTCCCTGTATGTGGATCATATCATTGCACGCATCGAACTGCAGGAAGCTGCCTATGCCAAAGAAAAAAACATCCCCGGCCGGCTGTTTGAGATTCTGGCGCATCAGAAAGAAGCGCTGCAGGCATTGAAGCAGACAAAAGGCCCCGTGATTTTACCCGGGGATATGGAAAGCTGAAATTGGGTTATTTACCCATTTTATTGGATTTTATTGCTTGATTTTATGAACTTTTTTGGATAAAAATGTTGATTTCACAATTGAATATCAAACATTATCAACGACTGTTGCAGCCGGATGCTGCTGACAATATGTTTTTTTGACAACAGGAGGAACCAATGGCAAAAATTGTCCATCGTGAGGAAATGGCCCAGGGCACCATCATTTTAAATGAGATTGAGGCCCTGCGCATATCCCGCAAAGCAAAACCCGGCCAGTTCGTAATTCTTCAGGCCGATGAGACCGGGGAACGTATTCCGCTGACCATGGCGGATACCAACCCGGACAAAGGAACCATCACCATTATCTACATGGTGGTGGGCAAGTCCACGGCCCGGTTCAAACAACTGCAGGTCGGAGACGAATATTTCGCCCTGATCGGTCCGTTAGGGGCACCCACTCATATTGAAAATTTCGGCAAAGTGGTGTGTGTGGGCGGGGGCACAGGAATTGCCGTGCTTCACCCCATTACCCGGGCACTGAAACAGGCCGGCAATGAAGTCACCACCATTTTAGGCGCCAGAACCTATGACCTGCTGATCATGGAAGAAAAAATGCGGGCCGTGTCCGATCATTTTCACATCTGCACGGATGACGGATCCCACGGGCACCACGGATTTGTCACGGATGTACTCAAAGATGTTCTGGAAAAAGATGACATCAACCTGGCCGTGGCCATCGGACCCATTCCCATGATGAAGTTCTGCAGCCTGATCACCAAGGAAAAAAATGTCAAAACCTTTGTGAGTCTGAACCCCATCATGGTGGACGGCACGGGCATGTGCGGGTGCTGCCGCGTTTCCGTGGGCGGAGCCACCAAATTCGCCTGTGTGGACGGACCGGAATTTGACGGACATAAAGTGGATTTTGATGAGCTGGCCAAACGTTTGGCATCCTATCTGGACGAAGAAAAAGCCAGCATGAAAACCTTTGAAAACAGCAACGCATGAACAAACAACCGCCCTGGTTGTACGGAGGAATAAATGGCAGAAAAAAAAGTGAAAATTGACCGGGCCAAAATGCCGGAACAGGACCCGGATGTCAGACGGAGAAATTTTGAGGAAGTCCCCATGGGACTGTCCGAAGAGATGGCCATGACCGAGGCCAAACGGTGCCTGCAATGTAAAAAACCGGCCTGTATGGAAGGGTGTCCGGTTTCCGTGCTCATCCCGGATTTTATCAAGTGCATCGCCGAAGGTGATTTTTCCGGTGCCGCCAACAAGCTGTGGGAAAGAAATGCATTACCGGCCGTGTGCGGCCGGGTCTGCCCCCAGGAAGAACAGTGCGAAGGCAAATGTATTGTGGGCAAAAAAGACAAGCCCGTGGCCATCGGATATCTGGAACGGTTTGCCGCAGACTATGAGCGGAAAAACGGTTCCGGCGGGATTCCGGCCGTGGCCGAAAAAACCGGGAAAAAAGTGGCGGTCATCGGATCGGGCCCGTCCGGACTCACCGTGGCAGGCGATCTGCTGCTCAAAGGGCATGATGTCACCATTTTTGAGGCATTTCACAAACCCGGCGGGGTCCTGGTATACGGGATTCCTGAATTCCGTCTGCCCAAGGAAATCGTGGCATCGGAAGTGGCCACCCTGGAAAAAATGGGTGCCAACATCGAGTGTAATTCCGTGGTGGGCGCATCCGTGACCATTGACGAACTGTTCGAGGAAGGATATGACGCGGCCTATATCGGTGTGGGGGCCGGCCTGACCCCGGTTCATGAACCTGCCCGGTGAAAACCTCATCGGCATCTATTCCGCCAATGAATACCTGACCCGCACCAACCTGATGAAAGGGTATCTGTTCCCCAAATACGACACCCCCATTGCCAAGGGCAAAAACGTGGTGGTGCTGGGTGCGGGCAACGTGGCCATGGACTCGGCCCGAACGGCCATGCGCCTGGGCGCGGATTCCGTGAAGGTGGTGTACCGGCGGTCCAGAGAAGAGATGCCGGCCAGGGAAGAAGAACTCCACCATGCCCAGCAGGAACAGATCGAGTTTGTGCTGCTCACCAACCCAACGCAATTCTTTGGAGATGAGAACGGCCGGCTCACGGGTATGGAATGCCTGAAAATGGAACTGGGGGAACCGGACGCCTCGGGCAGAAGGCGGCCCGTGCCCATCGAAGGGTCTGAGTTCAGAATTGACTGCGACCTGGTGGTGGTGTCTGTGGGTTCCAACGCCAACCCGCTGTTGACCAATGCCACCCCGGACATGGCGTTAAACCGCTGGGGCAATATTGTGGCGGATCCGGTCACGGGCAAGACCACCAAAAAAGGGGTC
The DNA here is from genome assembly GCF_000350545.1 of Desulfotignum phosphitoxidans DSM 13687. Taxonomy (GTDB): domain Bacteria; phylum Desulfobacterota; class Desulfobacteria; order Desulfobacterales; family Desulfobacteraceae; genus Desulfotignum; species Desulfotignum phosphitoxidans. The sequence goes on along the minus strand of NZ_APJX01000008.1, from coordinate 146,935 downwards.
TGGGCCGGCGGCGACATCGTCACAGGCGCCGCCACAGTCATCCTGGCCATGGGGGCCGGCAGGGCCGCGGCCAACTCCATGCATGACTATCTGACCATCGGCTGGTAAACACCCATCCAGCAAAAGGGGGGAACAGCTGTCCGCCTGTATCATAAAAAAAAGCCGCTGAAAACCGGGGCATTACCGGTTCCAGCGGCTTTTTTTAATCCATCGAAACAAATGGTTTCATTGACGCACACAGGTTGTGCCGCCGGTCTCACTCCGGTTGAATAAACACCTTGTGATCCACCAGAGACAGGGAATGAATCCGGCCTTTGATGAATTTCTGATCCCCGAAAATGGACACCAGCCGGATCCCGTTTTCATCGGGCTCCACCTTGTCCACGGCTTCCATGATCAATGTTTCCTTATCTGCTTGTTTCAGATATGCACTTGCTTCACACATGTCTGGTTCTCCTTATTGGGTTTCAATGAAAGACAGATGGGATGCCATGAGCTCATCCACCAGCATGGGCAGCGGCAGTCCGGCCACCCCCACAATGTCGATATTTTCCTGGCTCAAGGGCAGCAGCACCTTTCGGGCGTCTGACAGGCTGATGGCTTCAGCCATAGGGCCGGTCACCTCCCCCATCATGGCATGGGGTATGATAATGCCCACGGGCCCGATGATCACATCCGCCTTTTTCACGGTCTGGATGATGGCATTGGTCCCGGACGCCCCTTTATTGGCCCGGGATTTGAGCATCTGGGCCGTGGCAATGGCATTGGTGCCCAAAGCAATGATCTCCACATCCTCGCCGAACCGGTCTTTGAGTTTTTTGATCACCACGGCACCGATGCCCCCGCCCTGACCGTCCACCACACAGATGGTCTGTTTTTTTCTGGTTTCCATGAATTGTTTGTCTTTATTTTCGGTTGTCAATGCATCCACACAGTTACTCTTTGGTAAACATATGGCTGATCCCGTGCCAGATTGCTTGTTCCACCGCGTCTTCAGACGCGTTCCCGTCCACCACCTTCACGGTTTCCTGGTCTTTGAGCCGTTCAAATGCGGCAAAATAATTATCCCGCACCCGGGTCAGAATGTCAATTTTTTCAAACAGATCCAGATGGGTCCGGCCGGCCCGGATCCGCTCCAGGCAGGTATTGGGTGCCACATCGATGAACAGCGTCAGATCCGGTTTCAGAATCTGTGCATTCACGGCGTTTAACGTCATCACCCATTCCAGATCCATGTCCATGGCATGATACGCATACGAGGAAAAATAATACCGGTCGCACAGCACGGTCCGCCCTTTTTCCATCAACGCTTTCACCCCCGTGTCCGGGGCCACCAGGTGATCGGTCCGGTCCGCGGCGAACAAAGCGGCCAAAGTCCGGGGATCCATGCTGACCCGGCCCTCCAGAATCTGACGGATCAGGGTCCCCACCGGACCGTCCGTGGGTTCACACGTGGTATCCGCACCAATCCCCATATGGGTGAGCCGCTGCTGCACCCGCGCCATCTGGGTGGTCTTGCCGGACCCGTCCAGCCCTTCGAACACCACAAATCTGCCGGTTTTCATGTGCCTTTCAGTCCTTGTGATTTGCAAAATTATGGCCAAAGGCAATTATATATCAGTATCCGGATGCAGTGGCAAGGCCGGAAGGGACCCCGTCCACCTGAAAATCACTTGGCAGCCTTGTTGATATTTCAAACCAGCTGGATTTTTCTTGTCTGGAATCCGTGGCTCTGATAAAAATACAAGTTATTGTAAGCGTATCAAGGAGGATTTCCTTTACAATGGAAAAAATATTTCACCGTATCCGCCGGCATATCAGCTCCCCTGAAACAGCGGCCGCAACAAAACCGGCTGCTGGTCCGGCCCGTCTACCCACCCTCTGGCTGCTGGGCAAAACCGGGGCAGGGAAATCCTCGTTGATTCAAGCGGTAACAGGGCGTTCAGATATTGAAATCGGCAATGGCTTCAGCCCCTGCACCCAAAACTCCCGGCGCTATGATTTTCCATCAGAAAAGCCGCTGCTGCGTTTTCTTGATACGCGGGGTCTTGCCGAGGCCGACTACAATCCCGACCCAGACATTGCCGCCTGTGCGCAAACGACCCATGCCGCCATCGTCGTGATGAAGGCAGAAGAACCCGAGCAAAGCGCAGTGATCCGGGCCCTTGAACAGATTCGCAGATCCGGTGCCGTCAAACATCTGTTGCTGGTCCACACGGGCATCCTGCTGCTTGATGATGAACTTGAACGCCGCCAGGCCATCAATCACAATCAAAACCAGGTGGAATCCGTCTGGAAACAACCGGTTGAATCCGTGGCCGTGGATTTCGAAGGAGCGGGCAACGGCATCGTCGGGGTGGAAGACCTGCGCGCGGCCCTTGCTGATTTTTTACCCATCATTGCCCTGCTGGGCACCCAAAAAGAACATGCCGGTGCCGAAGAGCGCCGCTTTGTTCCCCTTCGTAACGATATCCTCTGGTACGCGGCGGCTTCCGGCGGCACAGACGTCCTCCCCGTGATCGGATTGGGCACAGTCCCGATGATTCAGGCAAAAATGCTGCATCATCTGGCCGGGCAATACGGGATCGCGTGGAATAAAAAAGCCCTGGCCGACTTTGCCGCGGCCCTGGGCGCGGGATTCAGCGTGCGGTATCTGTCCAGGCTGGGCATCCGTCAGCTCACCAAACTGATACCGGTTTACGGGCAGACCGTCGGCAGTGCCGCAGCCGTTGTCGTCAGCTTTTGTTCGACCTATGCCATCGGCCGGGCCGCCTGCAAGTATCTGTATCACAAAAGCAAGGGGGAACCCGTCTCCGAGCAGGAACTGAAACGCCTGTATCACCAGGCATTCAACGAAGTCCGAAAGGTAAAGACCCGTGAAACACCTGTTGACCCGCATTAAAACAGCTGGGCGACTGTCATCGGCAGCCATGCCGCTACTGGCCGTGGCCCTGGTTTTGCCCGTGCTGATTCTGGGTATATTCGGACTGATCGCTTTGATCGACTATGGCTATATGCTGTATTTTGTTGCGCTGCTGGCCTTTTGCACGCTCCTGGTCACGGCATTGAGCTGGACACTGCGGCGATCCTCTTCCGGCAAATTGCCCCTGCCGGAAGAGGGGCTGGTAACCGCTTCCGCCGATTGGGGGGATTTTGATCACCAGGTCTGGGACCGACTGAACCAAGAAATCACCCAACAGCTGGCGGAAAACGCCCAGTGGGGGCATCTGCAGACCCATGCCCTGGCGCTGATCAAGACAGTGGCTGAAAACTACCACGACAAAGGGGATCGCAAAGAACTTGCCTTTTCCATTCCGGAACTGTTGATGATGGTAGAGGAAATCAGCCGCCGCTATCGGCTGCTGCTCAAAACTCATGTTCCCTTCATTGAAAATACACGTCTATCATTGCTGGTACAGGGGTATGATAACAAAGAAAAGCTGATGTCCGGCTATAGAGCGGCTAAATGGGCGTGGAACAGTTACCGGATTGTCCGGCTGGCCAGTCCGCTGACAGCGGTACTGGCTGAATTCCGCAGTCAGGTGGTCGGCAAAATGATGACGCGGGTCAGTGCCGAGTTTCAGCTCAAGTTGAAACAGGCCCTGCTGCAGGAAGCGGTTTCCGTGGCCATCGATCTCTACAGCGGACGTTTCCGGGTCCAGGCGCATCATCCGGCGGCACAAGAACAGGACAGCAGGAATATGGCACCGCCCTTAGCGCCATTACGAATCTGCTTTGTCGGGCAGACGGGTTCAGGCAAATCCTCCATTATCAATGCCCTTGTCGATGCCATGGTCGCTGAAGTGAACCCGCTTCCCTCCACCAGCGCCACCACCGTACATCAATGCCGGATTGACGGAATGGACATGGTTCATCTGGTTGATCTGCCGGGTCTGGACGGCAAGGAAAAGACCACAAAGCATCTGCTCAAGGAAGCCACCCGCTCTGATATGATCATCTGGGTGCTTAAAGCCAATCAGCCCGCCCGGTCCCTGGACAGCGACTTTAAACAGCATTTTGATGCCTTTTATCTGGCAACAGCCCGCCGTTCCCAAAAACGCCCGGTCATCATCGGTGTGCTGAACCAGGTGGACCGCCTGCCCCCTGTGCAGGAGTGGCATCCGCCTTATGACCTGGAAAATCCAAAAACCCCCAAGGCAAAAACCATTAAAGCGGCCCTGACGTACAATCGCGACCTGCTCGGCTTGGACGAACTGATACCTCTGGCTGTCGCTGAAAACCAACCACCCTATCATCTTGATGAACTCAAAAAGCGGATCGACACATCCTGTCAGCAGGGGCTGCAGACCCAACTGAACCGCCGCCGGATCCAAACGAACGGTATGGGTAAGATCCGTGACCAGGCCGGGCGGCTCTATCAATCAGGCAGGTCACTGTTCGCCATCATCGCGGCAGACAATGGCAAACAAGGAAAAATATGAAAAAGTGTGTGCGCTTCATAATGGGAATCCTGTTCCTGGTCCTGGTCCTGCCGGAGGTCTCCCGGGGAGAAGATTTTCACCAGTGGCTGGAGGATTTTTATCCTCAGGTGGCCAGTCAAGGGATCAGCCGGGCCACCTGGGAGACCGCTTTTCACGGCATTGAGCAACCCGATGCCAGGGTGCTGGAAAAGGCCCGCTTTCAGCCAGAATTTACGGTAGAAATCTGGGATTACCTCGATTCCCGGATCACCCCGTTGAGTGTCGAGCAAGGCTTGAAGATGGCGCAGGATTACGCCCGGACCCTTGCGGCCGTAGAGAACCGTTTCGGGGTTGAGGCCAAGATTTTGCTCGCCATCTGGTCGATGGAGTCCGCTTATGGGGCCGTTTTCGATAAACCCGAACGGCTGCATTACGTCCCCCAGGCCCTTGCCACGCTGGCCTATGCCGATCCAAAACGGAAAAATTTTGCTGAAAAACAACTGGTTGCCGTGTTGCAGATTCTCCAGGCCGGGGATGTCGGACCCCAGCACCTGACCGGTTCCTGGGCCGGCGCCATGGGCCACACCCAATTCATTCCCACCAGTTACCTGGCCTATGCCGTAGATATGGACGGCAACGGCCGTCGCGATATCTGGAACTCCGTGCCCGATGCTTTGGCCACGGCCGCCAACCTGCTTCACCGCAATGGCTGGCTAAGCGGCAAAACCTGGGGGTACGAGGTGGTCCTCCCGGCCGGTGGAGCGCGTTGGCTCAACGAAACCAGAATTCTCGCCGACTGGCAAAAGGCGGGGTTTTCCCGAACCCGTGGAAGAACCTTCCCCCGCCCGGATGATCGGGCCGTGCTTAAACTTCCGGCAGGCAAAAAAGGACCGGCATTTTTGGTGTTGAAAAATTTTTTTGTCCTCAAGCGCTACAACAACGCCGATGCCTATGCCCTGGCCGTAGGACTGCTCGCCGACCGGCTGGCCGGCAGCAAGGGGCTGGTGCAGCCCTGGCCCCGGCCGCCGGGAAGCTTGAACGGGGAGGAAAAGTTCCTCCTTCAGGCCCTGCTCCAAAAAAAAGGGTATTATTCCGGAGAGATTGACGGTCTGCTTGGCGAAGCGACCAGAGCGGCCATCCGAATCTTTCAAAAAGAGATGGGTATGCCGGCGGACGGCAAGCCTTCGCTGGACATACTTGAGGCCCTTCGCCAATAACCCCTGGCGGATTGCCATGGAACCCGGCAGGCTGAGTGTGAGCTACTGGGAATTCTTTCCGTTTTTCCAAAGTTCATATTCACTGATATCAATATTGTCATTCCAATAAACAGCGTAGCCCCCTGTTTCAACTTTGACATTTTTAAAAAAAGAAGGATTTTTCAACGGCGCAAACATTTCATTATCCCATAGTCTACTGACATCATATATTTTTTTTTCGCCATTTGTGAAAACGATGGTGAGCAGTTTATGATCTGACGCGGCAACATGTAATATTTTTGGTATCTGCATCTTTTGCGTTACTCCAGAGGCGGCAGTTTTTTAAATTCCTGTGTTTTCCAAATGGTTTGTAATTCAGTCTGGTATTTTATTGGTATCATAATTTTTATTCAGCCTCAGAAAAATCATGCAAAGGATCCTTGAAAGGGGGCATTATCGGTACAGTCACAAAGCCTGACCAATCGCATGTCCCCAATTGGCATCCTTTTCAGTACCATTGCAAAACAAACTTATCAGAAATACAAAATTTTGCATTTCTGATACTTTCAAAAACAGATTTTAGAATAGACACTCCCAAATCACCGCCAGTCAAGTGATTTCAGGTTTTTCGAAAAGGTTTATGAAACATGATCCCACTGATATTTTTTCATCCACCCAAGGCATGGGTTATTTTGCCAGCCCGTCAAAAAAATGGCCAAGGCTTACTTCTATCGAAAACTCCCTTATATCAACTGTTTCCAGCCTTATCAGATGGTTGATGAAAACAGGATTGTCAGAAATGCAAAAATTTGCACTTCTGACAATCATCAAATGATACATGGTGGTATCCCGCAAAGATAGAGGGATTCACCGGGAAAAAACAAACCGACCATCCTGACATATTCACCCGCCAATCTTTACCTGAGCCTCCAGCCAATCTCAAAATTTTTCCGAGACATGCACACAGATTGCGTCTTTTCCAGAAGGCGGTACTGATTACCGGCATATGTTCTAAACTTTTTTTCGAGAGGGAATAACCCTGCTGGTAAATTTAGAATACTGTTGGTATCCTTTATAAAAAGGCCATGGAAAATTTCTGGTATTGGATAATTATGGTTGAATTCGGGATGGGCTCATTATATTAGAATAATTCCCAAATATTTGAACCTGTCCCGGAGAATTTCCTTGGTTGTCGAGACCTGGAATGCCATCCACTTCAAATCCTTATAATAGAAATTCAGGATCATCACATACCGGGACTACCCGCATACCTCATGCCGCCAGAGGGATAGTGGCAATGTGGCTGAATTGTTTGATGGCGATCCTTCTTCTTGTCCGATCTGTGCATGTCATTCAAGCAGATTTTTACCTGCGGGATCAGTGCCTTACTCCTCAGTTTCTGTCAAAAAAAACAAGAAAGTGAGGAGGGCAATTGGGTTACGGGTTACGGGTTACCCACGTTAGAATATTGAAGGACGTCTGAGGGGAAATCTACATAAATTATTTAGACAAATCCTTCCAGTCCAAGAGTTACTACTCTTGCATCTTGGACAACTTAACTCCCACCCATCTCTATCTAAAGACGTAAAGGGTTTTGAAAGAAACCCCCATTCATCTGGACTATCATTATCTCTTGATAACACTTTAGTGGAATCTTTGATTATGATTTTTATTAGTGGCCGGGCTAATAATAAAAATCGTTTTACATAATCAATAAACTCTAATAAATCCATTTCAAACAGTTGGCCTGAATCATCACCATCTAAGGCCTCAAAAACTATGTCAGAAACAGTATGACACACTCCTTCTATATTCCGAATATAATTATACGCAAATGAAGACAGGAAAATGTTACAAAACTTGCTATGTTTGTCTTTTGGTGCAGACAATTTTAATAAATAATCTTTTTTTAATTTGAACGAATATTTCTGTAAATTATCAGGTAATTTCACCGTGGTGTGGATTTCTTCTATGGTAGTGTTAAGCTTAGAAATATCATATGTGCTTAAGTAATAAAAAAAGCTTGGACACTCTGACTCTAATTGGTTTATTTGAGAAGATAGTTCTGAATCATTTTTTAACTTGTCTCGAGTTTGAAGAATAATTTCTTTGTTTTCGACAATATAAGTAATAAGCTTATAATATCCCGATATAATATAGACGAGGGATTCAAATACAGTAACTTCATCAAATTTATTGAGTTCACTATCCCAATATTCTTCAACAGATTTTTCTTTTGTTGTTATTGACGTATCGCGATTGTTATTCCATAATCTTCCCATAAGAAATCCACCCGAGGCGAATAGCGCTCGATAAACCCATTCTTTTTTGGTAGCCATGGTTTTTGTTCCTATTGTTAAAGTGTTACTAATTTGGTCACATAGCTCATAGATTCTTTCTTTTGGATTTAACTAATTTTTCAACTTCAGAATAACCCATTTTCTCAGCATTTTTTAAGAGTTTATCCCAACACCTATTCTTAGCTTTTACATCTGCACCAGATCTTTTTTTTACAGCAAGGTTTGCACTCATTACTCTCAAAAAAACCACCATATTTACCGAATCATGAAAGCCCTATCAATGAAACACCTTCATGTCAATTAGAGAAAATACCTAATTGCTATAGGGGAAAACACCTAATCGCGGTGCTAACAAATTGAGATTTTAGGATATTGCAACAAGTTGTAACACCATAAAAACTCAACCATTGTTTCGATATCACGAAGTCTGCCAAAGCACAAGCAATTTGCAATTATGTTGCAACAGACCTGTTCCGATCACGGGGATTCACCAGTGATCAGCAGGGAAAGTGCCTTGAACCGGTCAAAATCATTTGCATTTACCAGCGGCTGTAATTAAACCAGAGATTCAGGCCAACCGTGCTTTTTCGCCATTTTCTGGATGGCAAAATCCTGCCATAAATCGCTGTTTACGCGTTTTGCTACTTGTGGCAAAAAGCGTAAACAGCGACCTGATGATCCGATTCATTCCTTATCGCCCATAGTGATACCTGAAGTGCCCTAATAACACTGGTATCACGGTCGCGGCTGCTGGCGGTCATGGCATTTTTCAGACCTCGGCGTGATGTTTCTTCTGGTTCAAAAATTTCAAAAAAACGATCGCTCCGCTTGTCATCAGCTGAAACAATGCAAAAACCATGATGGAATAATCCTGCTCAATCACGGAATACAATCCCCACACCAACCCGTCCGACATGGACAGCACCCATGTCCCAAAAGACAGGTCCGTCAGGTCTTCTTCCCTGGCTGCCACGCATATCTGAGGAATGTTGGACACCAGAATACTGATGGGCAAGATGATGCCAAGACCCGCCTGTCCCTTGATCAGAAACGCAACACACAGCGCAACAAACCAGACCGGGGCAATCCGGAATTCTTTGATGTTGCGCCCGAATTTCAAGGCAGATATCGTGATCACAAAAAAAACAGCGGCGGATGCGCCCGTGGCCAGGGTCACATAGGGCTGGTTTGTCAAAACCCCGTAGGCGGCCCAGCCGAAACTGACGATGGCACTGGTCAAGGCCGTGTCAACGGAAACCCCTAAGGCCTGTCTTGAGCGCAACAGCCTGACAAGCTGCGGCAGGGCCCGGACCAGTCCGATGACTGTGCCGGCCAGACCCAGAATGACTGTGATATTCATTGTTTGTTGTGGTCTTTCAGGCTATGTTTGGTGTTTTTTAATCGTGCTGTCGAATCAGTGGTGTTCTGATTTCTATCGTTTAAATGGATTAATGCATTTTTTCAGATGCGTCCAACGATAAATAATGATATGTATAATCGAAAAATACGATTAAAATATAGGTGGCAATGGATTTATATAAGCTGAAGACATTCAAAACCGTGGCGGCTTTTTTAAATTTCAACCAGGCGGCCAGGTATTTAAATTGTGCGCAATCCACGGTATCAAACCAGATCAAATCCCTGGAAGATGAAATGGGCGCCTTTTTTTTCAAACGCATGGGGAAAAAAGTGCAGTTGACCACGGCCGGTGAAAAAATGGTCGGATATGCCAATAAACTGCTTTCCATGGAGCAGGAGGCCATTGATGACATCACAGGGAAAAAAACGCCCCAGAAAACGATTTGCGTGAGAGGGCCGGAAGCAATTATTGACTGTTATTTTCCCGACCTCATTAAAAAAACGCTGGCACAGTATCCAGCCGTTCAGTTTGATATCAGCAACTGTCTGGAAAACAATATCGAAAATGAACTTCAGACGGAAGCGATCGATCTGGCTTTTATTTTTTCCGACTACATCAGTTCCCCCCGGCTGATCACGGAAAAAATCTTTACTGAAACCCTGATTATGGCGGCGCTTCCCACCCATCCCCTGGCGGGAAAGCCCACCGTCGATGCAAAAGACCTTCATGCTGAAACACTTTTATTTTTAAAAACAGGGTGCGGATACGGCCTCCCGTTCAGGCAGCTGCTGAACACGCACATGGTAAAACCAGCCTGTATCATAGAAATCACCAGTGTCGAAGCCATCAAAGAATGTGTCAAAAAAGGCATTGGCTTGACGATTCTTCCAAAAAATTCCATACAAAACGAGCTTCAAAACAGGGAACTGGTGCCGTTGAACTGGGCAAAGGATTTGACCACCCCTGTGCTGATGGTCTGGCATAAGAACAAAAAAATCACCGGGGTCCTGGAAAATTTCATGCACCTGGCCATGCAGCTGCGGTCAAAAAGACCTTGAGTTTTTTTCTTGCACCCATCCTGGCAGATGATTATGGTAGCCCCATGAAATATAACGACTTTTATTCACAAACACTTAGGAATCCACATTCATGAACCCTATTTTCGGCCGGATGGATACTGATATCCTGGGATTGATCCTGTATGTGGGGCTGGCCCTGTTTTTTTCATTTCTGTGTTCCGTGGCGGAAGCCGTTCTTTTGAGTGTCACTCCCTCGTATATCGAAGGGTTGAAAAAAAACCATCCCCGGAAAGCCGCGCTTTTGCAGCGACTTAAACAGGACAATGTGGACCGGTCTCTGGCTGCCATTCTGACATTGAATACCATTGCCCATACCGTCGGGGCCATCGGTGCGGGAGCCAAAGCCACGGCCGTGTTCGGCAGCGCCTGGTTCGGGGTGTTTTCCGCCGCCATGACCCTGATGATCCTGTTTCTGTCGGAAATCCTTCCCAAAACCATCGGTGCGGTCTACTGGTCGCGCCTGACCGGCCCCACCGCGATTTTCATCAACACGCTGATTACCATCCTGTACCCCATTGTCTGGCTGTCTGAAAAACTGACCAAATTCATTTCCCGGGGAAAAACCATGCATATTTTTTCCAGGGATGAATTCATTGCCATGGCATCCGTGGGTGAACGCACGGGTCAGATCCACACCAAAGAATCCAGAATCATTCAGAATCTGCTGCGGTTTGAAAGTCTGAAAGCCACGGATATCATGACACCGCGCACCGTGGTATCTGCGTTGCCCGAAGACATGACCATTGATGCATCTTTGAAATACATCATGAAAACTCCGTTTTCACGCCTGCCCTTGTACAAATCACACTTAGACGATGCCACGGGGTTTGTTCTCAAAGATGATATATTGATTTTCATGGCCCAGAAAAGGGGAAATGAAACACTCAAGGCCCTGAAACGGGAAATCATGGCCGTGCCCAGCTCCATCCCTTTGACCGTGCTGTTTGAACGGTTTCTGACTGAGCGTCAGCACATTGCCCTGATTGTCAGTGAACATGGGGGCACAGACGGGCTGGTGACTTTGGAAGACCTGATTGAAACCCTCATGGGAATGGAAATCGTGGATGAAAGTGACAATGTAATCGATATGCGGGCTTTGGCCCGGAAACAGTGGATGGCCCGGGCCAAAGCCATGGGCCTGGAGCCGGAAACAACGGAGACACCCGGAAATGACATATGACGTGATTATTGTGGGCGGCGGACCGGCAGGGTTGTTTGCCGCCGGGTATCTGATGGAACATGCCCGGCTCAAGGTGCTGCTCATTGAAAAAGGCAAAGAGCCTCTCAAACGCAAATGCCCCAACCATCATTTGCAGAAATGCGTCGGATGCGACCCGTGCAATATTTTGTCAGGCATCGGCGGGGCCGGGCTGTATTCCGACGGCAAGCTCAATTTCATTCCCCGGCTGGGAAAAACCGATCTGACCCAGTTCATGCCCTTGTCAGAGGCCCAGGCCCTGATCGATGAAACCGAAGCCGTGTTCACCCGGTTCAACATGGACGGGCCCGTCTATCCCACGGACATGGACGCAGCCCGGCAGATCCGAAAAGAGGCCCGGCGTTTCGGCATCGACCTGATGCTCATCCGGCAGAAACACTTAGGGTCTGACAACCTGCCCGGGTATATCGCTGCCATGGCGGATCATATCCGGGCAAAAGGGCTGGCCGTCAAAGTCAACGAGACCGTCACCGATATTCTGGAACAGGACGGGCAGGTGACCGGCGTGGTCACGGACAAGGCCACGTATGAGGCCCCACATGTGATTCTGGCCCCGGGACGGGTGGGGGCCAACTGGATGGCAACAGTGGCACAAAAACACGGTATTAACCTAAGCCAGCGGGGCATCGAAGTAGGGGTCCGGGTGGAGGTGCACAATGATATCATGGACGATCTGTGTAACATCATCTATGATCCCACTTTTTTTATCCAGACCCATACCTATGACGATCAGACAAGAACGTTTTGCACCAACCAGGGGGGATTCATCTCTTTGGAAAACTACCGGGATTTTGTGTGTGTCAACGGGCATGCCTATTCAGGAAAAAAATCGGAAAACACCAATTTTGCGTTTCTGTCCAAAGTGATATTGACGGAACCCGTGACCGACAACCAGTCCTATGGCGAGTCCATCGGCCGGCTGGCCACCATCATCGGCGGGGGCAAACCTATTTTACAGCGGTTCGGGGACCTGAAACGGGGGCGCCGCTCCACCTGGCACCGCATCCGCAAAGGCTATATCGAACCCACCATGACAAATGTGGTATGTGGCGATATTGCCATGGCCCTGCCGGAAAGAATCCTGTCAAACATCATCGAGGGCCTGGAAATCCTCAACCAGGTGGTGCCGGGGGTTTCCAACGACGAAACCCTGCTGTACGCCCCGGAAATCAAGTTTTTTGCCACCCAGGTGGAAACCAGCAACCATCTGGAAACAAAGATCAACGGGTTGTATGTGGCGGGCGACGGGCCCGGTGTGGCCGGTAATATCGTGTCTGCCGCCGCCACGGGCCTGATTCCGGCCAAACACATTATTGCCCGGCAATAATCAAAAAAAAAATTAGTCCGGATAGTAGATGGCGCAGGCATCTTCTGATTCCCATGCCATGACCCGGGACACCTGTAATTTTTCCGGCAGATTCTCATCCAGCAGGGCCTGGACCTGCCGGGCGATGTAAACGGCAATCCGCTCCGAGGTGGGCTGCATGCCCTCAAACACAGACAGTTCATTGAGATATTTGTGGTCCAGGTCTCCGTCCACCACCTGACGCACTGCTTTTTTGATGTCCCCGAAATCCGCCAGCACCCCGGCATCATTCAGTTTAGGGCCTTTGACACACACTTCCACCTGCCAGTTATGGCCGTGAAGGTTTTCACATTTCTGGCCCACCATGGTCAATCGATGGGCACCGGCAAACCGGGTTTTAACTTTCAGTTCAAACATGGGACCTGCCTGTTGCTATAAATTTTTAAACAGATTTTTCAATTTATTGGAAATTTTGTTGCCATCCAGTTTGTCAAACTGCTTTAATAATTCCTTTTGCTTGGCAGTGAGTTTGGTGGGGGTTTTGATGAGCACCTTGACAATCTGGTCTCCCCGCCGGCCCGTGCGCAATGAAGCGATCCCCTGTCCGGAAAGCCGGAAGCTGTCTCCGAACTGGGTGCCTTTGGGAATGGTGAGGGTTTCCTCCCCCACCAGGGTGGGCACGGTGATATCGGCCCCAAGCGCTGCCTGGGCAAAGGAGATGTCAATGGCACAGACAATGTCGTTGCCGTCCCGCTGGAAAAATTTGTGGGGTTTCACATTGATGACCACATACAGGTCTCCGGACGGACCGCCCGGGCTGGGAGACGCTTCTCCCTCACCCGTCAGGCGCAGTTTGGACCCCACATCCACGCCGGCCGGAATTTTGACCTGCACCTTGCGCACGGTTTCCACACGGCCGGCCCCCACACATTTGGGACAGGGATCGGAAATGATACTGCCCCGGCCCTTGCAATAAGGACAGGTGGTCTTGACCTTGAAAAATCCCTGGCTCTGGATAAACTGGCCCGTACCGTGGCAATGGGCGCAGGTTTCCACGTCAGTCCCGGGCCGGCTTCCCGTGCCGTCACATTCGTCACACTGGGTCAGTTTGGGTATGGACACGGTTTTTTCAGTACCGAACGCTGCTTCCATGAAATCAATGGTCATGTTATAGCGCAGGTCAGATCCCCGCTGCACCCGGTTGCTCCGGCCCCCCCGGCCACCACCGAATCCGAAAAAGTCTTCAAATATGTCACCGAAGCTGGAAAAAATATCCTCAAATCCACCGGGTCCGGAATGGCCGGCCCCTTCCAGTCCCTGGTGCCCGAACTGGTCATAAATGTGGCGTTTGTTTTCATTGCTCAAAACTTCATAGGCTTCGGACGCTTCCTTGAATTTGTCTTCCGCTTCCCGGTTGTTGGGATTTTTGTCCGGATGGAATTTAATGGCCAGTTTCCGGTATGCTTTCTTCAGGGTCACTTTATCTGCATCCCGGGTCACACCCAGGATTTCATAGTAGTCGCGTTTTTCAGTCATAACTTACCCAATTGTTCCAGTTCGTTTCCGCATGGTTTTGTTTGTAATCTTTGCCCCGTTATGGTACGTTTCCTAGCTGTCTGTGATAAATAATATAAACTAATCCTGAAATTCAGGTTGTCAACGATGAACAAAGAACTTGATTTTGTCAAGGGAATGTTTGACAAAATCGCCCATAGATATGATTTCCTGAACCGCCTGCTCAGTCTCCGCCAGGATGTCATGTGGCGGAACCAGATGGTGCGGGCCGCGGCGCCGGGGCCGGAAAGCCGGATTCTGGATGTGGCCTGCGGCACCTGTGATGTGGCCCTGGCCTTGAGCCGCCATCTTACAGGCCGCACCCGGATCACAGGCCTGGATTTTTCCTATGCCATGCTGGATGCCGGCAAAAAAAAATGCGCTGCCCAATCCAACCAAAGCATCTGTCTGGTGAACGGGGACGCGCTGGCCCTGCCGTTCCTTCCGGAAACGTTTGATGCTGTGTTCATCGCTTTCGGCATCCGGAATATCATGAACCGGCCCCGGGCATTGTCTGAATTTTACAAGGTGCTCAAACCCGGCGGAAAACTGGCGGTTCTGGAACTGATAACCCCCCAAAACCCTTTTTTAAAACCCATTTATTTAAGTTATTTCAAAAAAGTGCTGCCGCTGATCGGGGCTTTTTTTTCAAAAGATAACAATGCCTATTATTATCTGCCTGAATCTGTTTTGAAATTTCCCGCGCCGGATGCCTTTGCCGGGATGATGTCGGAAACCGGATTCAGCCGCGTGCGGTTTAAACCCATGTCCTTTGGCATTGTCACCTTGTTTGTCGGTACCCGTCAATAATCCAGCCTTGCACTGAAAAAAAAACAGCATGAAAAACCAGCTTTTCAAAACCACCCAGGGCAAACTGCTGATCATCAGTATCTGTATGGCCCTGGTGCTTGTGGGTACCATCGGTTTTTATCTTGCCACGGATGCGGCATTGGCAAAAACCCTGATTCTCACTTTTTTTGCCAATACGTTCGGCGGCCGATCCGTTGGCATCGGCTTGTGCATCCTGCAGGGGCTCACCGCGTTTCCCACCATATTCTACAACTTTTATCTGGAAGTGATGGTGGTGCTTTTCACCTATGCCGTTTTTGCGTTGACAACGACCAACTACCTGCGGGTGGAATGGATAATCCGGGCCATGGAACGGGTGGCGGAAACGGCCCTGAAAAAAAAGCACAAAATTGAACGGTTCGGATGGTTCGGTATTTTTTTGTTTGTCATGATTCCTTTGCCTGTTACCGGACCCGTGGTGGGTGCCATCATCGGCAGTATGATCGGGCTGGGCTGGATCCGAAATTTTTCCGCCACATTTCTGGGCACCCTGACGGCCCTGGTCCTGTGGTTTGAATTTTTCGAATTCTTAGATGAGCGGTTTCAGATGATTCAGTCTTTTTTTGTCATCATCCTCATTTTGGTACTCATCCCCTATTTCGGAAAAATCCGCCGGCTCATTGAATCGTTGCGCCGGAAAAAACCGCTGGACCCCTGATGGGATTTCAGAACCGTTTTTTCAGAATCGTGGGAACTAAACACCGGGTGTCGTCTTTTTCGGGATATCCGATATTGTAATGAAGTCCGCGGCTTTCTTTTCTTGAGAGTGCAGATTGAATCACCAGTTTTGCCACGGTGGCAAGGTTTCTCAACTCCACCAGATCGGATGTCAGTTTAAAATCCCAGTAATATTCGTCGATTTCATCGTGAATGGTTTTGACACGCCGGGCCGCCCGCTGCAACCGCTTGTCCGACCGGACGATCCCCACATAATTCCACATGAGCCGCCGGATCTCATCCCAGTTATGGGACACCACAATGGCTTCATCACTGTCCGAGGTGTTGGTTTCATCCCAGGGTGCCAGGGTGACATCCATATTTTGTTTTCTGATGGCCGACAGATTTTTAACGGAATCCAGATACGCATTGTGGGCATAAACCAGGGCTTCCAGCAGTGAATTGGATGCCAGGCGGTTGGCGCCGTGAAGCCCGGTGCACGCGGTTTCTCCCACGGCATACAGCCCCTGGACATCGGTCTTTCCTTTCAGATCCGTAGCCACCCCGCCGCACATGTAATGGGCCGCCGGCACCACGGGGATGGGATCCGTGGTGATATCGATGCCGTATTCCAGGCACCGGGCGTGAATATGGGGAAACCGCTCACGGACAAAATCAGGATCTTTATGGGAAATATCCAGAAATACCGATTCCGCCCCGGTTTTCTTGAGTTCACTGTCAATGGCCCTGGCCACCACGTCCCGGCAGGCCAGTTCTTTTTCCGGGGTATAGTCTGCCATGAACCGCCGGCCTTTGGCATCGATCAACACGGCCCCTTCACCCCGCACAGCTTCGGAAATCAGAAAATTCTTGGCTTCCGGATGATACAGGCAGGTGGGATGGAACTGGACAAACTCCAGGTTGGCCACGGACGCCCCGGCCCGGTAGGCCATGGCAATACCGTCGCCTGTAGCGATATCCGGATTGGAGGTATACAGATAAATCTTGCACGCCCCTCCCGTGGCCAGCAGGGTCACGGCCGCATGAAAGGTTTCCACCCGGCCGGTGGCATTGTCCAGTACATACGCCCCGCAGCAGCTGTTTTCATAGTGGGTCACCAGCACACCGCTGCGAACGGTGGAAGAAACCGTGATCAGGTTCACGGCCACATGATCTTCCAGAATGGTGATATTGTCATGTTCTCTGGCCTTTGCCACCAAAGCGTCTTCAATTTCCCTGCCGGTCAGGTCATGGGCATGGATGATGCGTTTGACGGAATGCCCGCCTTCCCGGCCCATGGAAAAATCAAATTTACCCGTGCCTGCCATGTTGAACCGGGCACCCAGATCCACCAGTTCCCGGATCCGGTCCGGCCCGTTTTCCACCACCATTTTTACCACTTCCCGGTTACACAGGCCATCCCCGGCTTTGAGGGTGTCCGCCACGTGCAGATCAAAAGAATCCTGCTTTCCGAACACGGCTGCCACCCCGCCCTGGGCCAGGGCCGTGTTGCTCTGCTGAATATTTTTTTTGGTAATAATGGTGACATGCCCGTGTTCAGCGGCCTTTAATGCATAACTCAGTCCGGCGATACCACTGCCGATCACCAGAAAATCGGTTTTTCGGATCATAATAATGAATGTCTCTTTTTCTTCCGGGTACTCAGCCCGAGGATCAATCCCACAATAAACACGCCGGCCCCGCTCAGAAACCACAGCATGGCTTCATTGTTCAGATTTTCCTTTAGCATTGAAATCTGCTGTGCCTGCTCTTTTGACAATTGAACCAGGGCTTTGTATTTTTCATTGAGTTCCATAAAATCAGCCGATGCCTGCTTCAAATCCCGGTATTTTTCTTCGATATCCGCTAAGGCCTGATTTTTTTCAGCCAGGATCTGATTCTGTGTGTCAAGTTTTTCAAGTGCGTCTGCCAGGTCTTTATTTTGTTTTTTCAGCGTTTCAACCTGAAATGTCAACGGCTTGTCTTCTGTCAGAAAACGGGTCAAAACCCACCCCTGTTTTTGATTCTCTGTCTGAACCAGAGACCAGTCCGATTGATACTCCATCACTTCCAGCCGGGAACCGGATTCCAGCATGGCCAAAATTTTATGTTCGACCCCCGGCCCGGTGCGCATGGTGATTTTGGTAATCCCGCTCACATACATTTCCTGGGCCCCGACCCCGGACACCCACCCCCATACACACAGGATAACGCATAGTTTCATCCATTTGGTCATTTAGGTTTTGCATACTCCTTTTATTGTTTTATTGACATGGTTATTTCATTACCATTGCGGTTCCGGTTTATCAACCCGAAATCACGTTATCCACCCCAATCCATGTTTTTCTTTTTGCTATACGAAAAAGATTTCAAATTTGAAAAGATATGACTATAATGGCAAAAATTTTTCGTTTCAAAATAAAACATGACAGCAGGATTTCGCAAACCCGTGTACCCGAACAAAGGAGACCCATGATGGAGAAATGGCAGACCCCTTACTGGCCGGAAGGTGTGGCCCATGATGTGACCAATTACCATTATCCGCTGACCCAGGTCCTGGACCGGACGGCGCAAAAGTACCCCGACAACGTGTATACGATTTTCAACGGCGCATCCAGAACCTATGCCCAGGTCAAGGATACGGCCGACAGAATCGCCAATTTCCTTGCTGCCAGCGGCATTAAACAAGGAGACAAGATTGCGATTTTTCTTCCCAACATTCCCCATTTTCCGGAAGTGCTTTTCGGAATCTTGAAAGCCGGTGCCGTGGCCGTCAACTGCAACCCCATCTATACACCCAAGGAACTCCATTACCAGCTGAACGATTCAGGATCCAAAATGGTGTTCTGCATGGACCATCCCGAATTTTACGCCAACACCCAGGAAGCCATTAAAGACACGCAGGTGCAAACCGTGATCGTGTGCAACGTCAAATCCTACCTGCCCCGGCTCAAGGGGTTTATCGGCGGCCTGCTGGGCAAAATTCCCAAGGCGGACAAGATCGATCCCGGCCATCACATGTTTGACGACATTGTGGCGGCATCATCTCCGACCCCGCCGGATATCACGGTATCTCCCGAAAAAGACACGGCCATCATGCTGTACACCGGCGGCACCACAGGCGTCCCCAAGGGTGCGGAGCTCACCCACACCAATTTCACCTACAACCTGGAAGCCTGTGAAGAATATTTCCGTCTTGTGCACGAACCCGGCGGCAAACCGGAAAAAATGCGCCACGGCGGATACCACACTTATTTAGGCGTACTGCCCTGGTACCACAGTTTCGGTATTACCAGTGCACTGTTGTTTTCCGCTTTGTCCGGGAGCCGGCTTATCTGCATTCCGGACCCCCGGGCCGGGAACCCGCCCTTCACCGGGGTGATGGAAGCCGTACAGAAATACAAGCCCACCTTTATCACGGCTGTTCCCACCATTTTTGTGGCCTTTACCAACTATCCCCATCTGGAAAAATACGACATCTCCTCCATCATGGGGTGCCTGTCCGGCGGAGCCCCGCTGCCGCCGGAAGTATGCCGGCAGTTTGAAGAAAAAACCGGGTCCATTATTTTTGAAGCATACGGCCTGACGGAAACCGCCCCTGCCGTATGCATCAACCCCTCTTTCAAGGAAACCCGGAAAATCGGTTCCATCGGGTTTCCCCTGCCGGGCACGGATGTTAAAATCGTGGAACTGGAAGACAGCACCCAAGAGGTACCGACGGGCGAAAACGGGGAACTGGCCATCTGTGGTCCCCAGGTGATGAAAGGGTACTGGAACAGACCCGATGCCAATGAAGAGGTGTTTGTAACCATTGACGGGAACCGCTATTTTCTCACCGGCGATATCGGATTCATCGACAAAGACGGATATATCATTATCACGGACCGCAAAAAAGACATGATCATTGTGGGCGGTTTCAATGTGTATCCCCGGGAAGTGGAAGATGTTCTTTACACCCATCCCAAGGTGGAACTGGCCGCCGTGGTGGGGGTGCCGGACGAAAAAAGCGGCGAAAAAGTCAAGGCGTTCATCAAATTCAAACAGGGAGAAACCGCCACAAAAGAAGAAATCGATGCCTTTTGCAAGGAAAATATGGCCGGATACAAGCGGCCACGATTTATCGAGTTCAAAGAAGACATCCCGCTGTCCAATGTGGGCAAGGTGCTGCGCCGGGTATTGCGGGACGAGGAGATCAGCCGGTAATGATCTGAACGGCTTCCGCCGCCAGGGTCAGACCGAATATGCCCGGGATCCAGGGAATAGTGCCCATGGGCGGCCGTTGCCGGCCGTGACCGGGACTGTTTCCTGGATCTTGTGCTTCTTGTTCGGGCAAAATCTTTGCATCCGGTGATAAAACCGGGGGTTCCAAAGAGTACACGCACCGGATTCCCGTGAACACGCCCCGGCGATGCAGCCGGCGGCGTACCACCCGGGCCAGGGGGCACACCTGGGTGTCGCTGATATCGCCGGTTCTGATTTGGGACACCTCTTTTCGGCCGCCGGCCCCCATGGAAGAGACCACACAAAGATCCATCTGCCGGGCCGCCACCAGCAGATTGACCTTGGAATTCAACCCGTCGATGGCATCCACCACCACGTCCAGATCCGGAGACAACAGCGTATCTAAACTGTCTGCATTCACAAAGGTGTCACAGATGTCCACATCACAGGCCGGATAAATGTCTTGCACCCGGGCCCTGGCGATCTCTGCGTTTTTTTTCGCCCAAAGTGGAATGAAGCGCATACAGCTGTCGGTTGATATTGGACATGTCCACCCGGTCAAAATCCACCAGGCGCAGATACCCCACCCCGGCTCTGGCCAATGCTTCAACCGCAAAAGACCCCACGGCGCCCAACCCGAACACCGCTACTCTGGCATGTCCCAGTTTTGTCACGGCCTGTGTGCCCATCAGACGGGCGGTCCTGTCAAACTGATTCATATCCGGCATACGCACCAATCAATCCTATTTCTGGCGGTAAGATTATTGTACCACGAAGATCACGAAGAGGCCCTTTCTTCGTGCGCTTCGTGATCTTCGTGGTTTCATAAAAAATCAAATCACCCCCGCTGCCGGGATGATCGGGCCAAACACGGCCCGCGCATTGGCATAGGCCTGACCGACAAAATCAACGACCGGCACACCGGCCCGGGCCGCCGCGATCCGGGCGATGGCCGGCAGGTTTTTGGGTTCATTAAGACCATGGGGATCCGGGTCCGGCATACTGGGATAGATATCCGGGGCATCGGTTTCCAGCAGGATCCGGTCCCCGGGCACGGCCTTCAGGGCGTTCACCACTTTTTTGGCCCCGGGCCGGGTCACGGACCCGGAAAAAGAGATATACAGGTTATACCGGATCAATAATTTCACCATCTCTGCGGATCCGGAAAAAGAGTGCACCAAACCCGGAGTTTTCAAAGGGCCTGTTTTTTTCAGCAACCGGATAAACGGGTCCCAGGCCTTTCGGATGTGAATGTTGATGGGCCGTTCCAGATCCTGAGCCAGGGTCAGGTGCCAGGTGAATACGGCCAGTTGCCCGTCCCGGTCCGCGTGTTTGTCCATGAAATCCAGCCCCGTTTCTCCGATGCCGCAGGATTTGGCGGCCACCCGGTCCCCCAGCACCTGCTGCCATTTAGGTGTCAAAGCATCCAGAAACCAGGGGTGGATGCCGTAACAGGGAACAATGGCCGGGTACTGGCGGGCCAGCGTTGCCGTGGCCTCAAAATTTTCTTCCATGGTGGCACAGGACACCATATGGGTCACCCCGGCATCTGCAGCCCTTTGAACAATGCCGGGGACATCTTTCACAATCCGGTGATCATGCAGATGGCAATGGGCATCCGCGTATTGCAGGATGGGTTCCGATGTCATGATCCGGGTCTTTTTCTGATAATGGTTTCACAGATATCCGCCACCGTGCCCGCGGCTGTCCGGATGTCCCACCGGGTTTTGTCCCTGTCTCCCACCCGGTTGGAAGCGGCCCGAATCTCTGCCATGGGCACCTGATACAACCCTGCCACATGGGCGGCTGCCGCGCCTTCCATGGATTCCATCACCGCGCGGTACGCATGGGACAGGGCGTTCGCCTTTTCCGGGGACCCGGTAACTGCCGATACCGTGATAAACGGGCCCTGGCCCACCCGGCAGTTCAGGGACCGGGTCAATTGGTCTTTGCAGGCATGGGCCAGTTTCAGGTCCAGTGTGTAAATTCCCTGCCGGGTAAGGCCCTGACCGGCAATCAGGTCAAACGGCAGCGGAGACAGGCGCGAACATGCCGCATGTGTCCCGGGCCGGGAGAGATCCACCCCGGCGTGCACATACGTGTCTTTCACTGCCACGGCCGCATCCCCGATATCCAGACCCGTGCCGGCAAACACCCCGGCAATCCCGGTGTGAAGAATGAACTGAGGCCGGAACCGTTCCAGACAGGCCGTCAGTGCCCATACGGCGTTAAACACCCCGGGACCGGATATGACCAGATGCCAGGATCGATCCGGGCTGACCATCACATCCGGGTTCCCGGGAGTATCCCCCATGGATTCGGCCGGGTGACGCGCCAGAAATGCGGCCATTTCCAGCCGGGTGGCACACAGAATCAGCACCGGCGCGGCCATGGCATCACTTTGACAGATGATGGTGAAGGGCCATCAGAGCCATGTGATACCCAAAATGTCCGAATCCGGTGATCTGGCCCATCACCATGTCCGACAGCAGCGAGGTGTGACGAAAAGATTCCCGCTTGTAGATATTGGACAGATGCACCTCCACCACGGGGCAGGTCAGCATGGCCAGGGCATCTCTTAACACCACGCTGGTATGGGTGAGCCCGCCGGGGTTGATGATCACCCCGGCGGATGACATTTCGTAAATCCGGTGAATTTCATCCACCAGGGCCCCTTCGTGATTGGACTGAAAAAAATGCAAAGACAGGCCCAGGGGTTGTGCTTTTTTTGTCAGTTCCCCGTGGATCTGATCCAGGGTAAGGGAGCCGTAAATTTCCGGCTCCCGTTTTCCCAGCATGTTCAGATTGGGACCGTTTAAAACAAAGATATCAGACACCGGCTGCCGCCTTGAACCCCAGGTCAAACGCCTTGAGGTTCACATCCAGGAATGCGGGTTTGACCCGGCGCCTGATGGCTTCCTCCACCACATCCCGGTCAAATCCCAAAGCCCCGGTCTGAACCAGGGCCCCTAACAGCACAATATTGACACTCATGGGACTACCCGCCTCCCGGGCCAGAGACATGGCATCAATGGCCACCAGTCCGGCGGTTTTGGCCTGGATCAGTTGTTTGATCTCTTCCACGTCCGGATACGTGCCCAGCCCGACCGCCACGGTAAAGGGCGGCACGGGCGCGGTATTGGTAATCACCTGGGTCGTTTTATTGCACCGTTTGATGGCCCGCAGGGTCTCGGCCGGTTCAAATCCCAAAAGAATATCAGCTTCCCCGTCCGAAATAATGGAGCTTTCCGCGTCTCCGAAAACCATGGCGGATTCCACCACGCCTCCCCGCTGGGCCATGCCGTGAATTTCACTCATGCGCACGGGCACTCCGGCAAGCAATGCGGCCTCACCCAGCACCTTGGATGCCAGAAGATTGCCCTGCCCGCCGACGGCTACAATGATAAGTCTGGTTGTTTCCATATATTCACATCCTTGTATTTTCAAGTTATTGCTTCAGGGGCCGGATGGCGTTCTCCGGACAGATCTGGGCACAGACGGCACAGCCCACACAGGTGTTGGCATCAATGGCCACGCGATTGTCCTTGTCCAGATAAAAGGACGGACAGGCAATGGTGGTGATGCAGTCCCGGTGATCCACGCATTTGTCAGACACCATAAACGGCCTGATTTTTTTCAGCTTCAGACTTTTGGCATACAGGGCGCAGGGTTCCTGGGAGATAATCACGGACACTCCTTTAAAGGCCAGGGCTTCCTTGATCACATCAATGCTTTTCTGCACTTTGAACGGTTTGATGATGGAGACATGTTCCACCCCGACGGCACGGACCAGTTTCTCGATATTGACCCGGCCGTATCCGGACAGGCCGAACCGATCCATGTCCACGCCCGGATGAGGCTGATGTCCGGTCATGGCCGTGATATCATTTTCCAGAATGACCAGCGTAAAATTGTGGTTGTTGAACACGGCATTGACCAGGCCGGTGATCCCGGAATGAAAAAACGTGGAATCTCCGATAAACGACACCACTTTCTGATCCGTGGCCTTGCTGAACCCGCAGGAAGAACTCACGGAAGATCCCATGCAGATGACAAAATCACCCATGCTCAAGGGCGGCAGAAATCCCAGGGTATAGCACCCGATGTCATTGGGACAGATCACATCCATGTCTTTGGCCGCCTGTTTGACCTCGTAAAATGTGGCCCGGTGGGAACATCCGGAACATAAGTTGGGGGGCCGCATGGGGATTTCCGGGATATCTGATGTGTCCACAGACGGTTTCGGCGTATACGGCACATTGAAAAATGCCGCCATTTTTTCCCGGACCATGGCGGGATCATACTCAAACAACCGGGAAAACAGGTCATCGGACTTGCCTTTGATGGAAATGGTGATGCCCTGTTCCTGGGCAATGGCTTTGACCGCCTCTTCCATGAACGGCTCGCCCTCTTCCACCACCAGCACTTTTTCACACCCTTTCAGAAAATCGGCAATCATTTTTCGGGGCAACGGATTGGAAAACCCCAGGCGCAGAATTTTTGCCCGGTCCGTCAGCCCCAGGTCTTTGACCGCATCTGCGGCATAATAAAAACTCACGCCGTTGGTGATGACCCCTAAAGGCCCTTGTCCCTGAACAAAATTATAGGATGAGGTGTCTGACAATCGGGCCGCGTTCTTCATTTTTTCCAGCACCTTGACATGCAGGCCCCGGGACACGGCCGGCACGGTGACGCAGCGATGGGGATCTTTTTCAAACCGGCCCTTCGTGTTTCTGGGCTTGATTTCCCCAAAGGTGACAAACGCATTGGAATGGTTGATCCGGGTGGTGGTGCGCAAAAGCACCGGCTGTTTCAAAGATTCGGACAGCTCAAACGCGTCTTTGATCATATCCTTGGCTTCAGCCACAGAAGACGGCTCCATCATGGGTAGGTTCCCGAATTTGGCGTAATAGCGGTTATCCTGTTCGTTCTGGCTGGAGAACATGGCCGGATCATCCGCGGTAAGAATCACCATGCCGGCGGTCACGCCCACATAGGCCAGGGTCATGAGCGGGTCCGCCGCCACATTGAGCCCGACATGCTTCATCATACAGAACGTGCGAAGTCCTGAATTGGCCGCTGCCGCCGCCACTTCCAGTGCCACCTTTTCATTGGTGCTGTACTCGAAGTAAAGATCTGATTCCTGAGACATCTGGAACAGGTTCAAAGAGATTTCAGACGAAGGGGTGCCCGGATAGGTCGTGGCAAAGGCCACCCCGGCTTCCACAGCTCCCCTTGCAATGGCTTCGTTTCCCAGGAGCATGATCTTCTCTCCCGGGAGGTCCTGTAACAATTTGTGCATGAGTCCTCCTTGGTTTAAGCGTGAATGTTACGCATACAGTTTTTCAGCGACGTCAAGGGAAGCGGCATATCCCTTGAACCCGTCAATATCTTCACACGACTGAATCGTTCCTGAAGCAAAAAAACCTTCCACCATGCTTTTTTCCCCGTGCCGGATCAGCCCCATGAACAGCACGGGCACCAGGCTGATGTTGTTTTTTCCTTTTTCACTGGCAAATGCCGGCGGCGGGGATGATTGATATACGGCGAACAGCGGGTGGGTGATCGGCATGAGCTGAACAATTTCAGGGGCATGCGTGTGCGTATGTTCGTGGCAATGATTACACATGGGTAACACCTCTTATCGTATCGGTTGATGGATGGCCATTTTAATGTTTAGCTTGAATATAGCCGTCATATGGCTATTTCACACTATCAAATATTTATATTATAACCGTGCTGCTTTGCAAGGAAAACTCTTGTTTCTGCAAATATTTTATTTGCGGGGAGGACCGACAGGACCGATCCGTTCCCGGTATGTTGACAGGGTCTGCCCCTTTCCGTGATCTGCATCAGAATCAACCCAGGACCCGGGAAAGGGCCTTTTGGGTGAAATGATACACGGAATGACAGTAATGGCAGCGGATCTCCAGAGGAAAGGGACCGTTTTCCAGAATATCGGTCCGGACATCCGGGGACAGATTTTTCAGATACCCCTGCATGCGTTCCCGGGAACACCGGCAGAAAAACGATACCCGGGTCTGGTCCAGCAGCCGGGGAGACAAGGGGGCAAATGTCTCCATCACCACATTTTCCACTGATTTTCCCCGGGCCAGCGTCTGGCCCGGGGGATCCATCTGCCCAAGGATCTGTTCCGCAATATCCAGCGATTGTAAATCCGCTCCGGGCATGCCCTGGAGAAAAATCCCCCCGGCACCGGTCACGGCCTGGTTTTCATCAAACACCACACTTAAGTTCAGTCCCGTGGGAATCTGTTCCGACTCCAGAAAATACGCGGCCAGGTCTTGGGCAATGGTGCCGTGTGCCAGGTGAACCCGGCTGGAATAAGGGTGTCTGGCATCTTCCAGATATTTGGTCACGGTCAGAAATCCCGCCCCGAACAAAGCAGACAACGATTGGGTATGGGCTGAATCTGAAGCAACGATTTCCGGGGTTTTCAAAAATCCCCTGACTTCTCCATACCCATTGGCTTCCACGTCCAATCCTTTGATGGGCCCTGAACACTCGATGCTCAGGCTGATGCGGTCTTCCCCTTTGAGGGTGGTACTCAGCAGGGCCCCGGCAATATATGCCTGCCCCAGAATCAGGGTTTCCACAGGTCCCAGTTCATGACTGGCCCGCATTTCATTCACCATGAGCGTGGCATGCACCATGGCGCCCTTGATTTTGTTATCTGCCATGACAAAGCGGTGTACCCGGTCTTTGGCGGCCGCTTTAAACCGGGCTTTGACATCTTGCTTGAAAATATCTTTTTTAATCATCTTGAATCATCCATTTAGCGTTGAATTGTTTTCTCTGTCAAACCCCCGGTACTGAACCGCTTCCGCCACATGTCCGGTCCGGATATCTGCAGATTGGTCCAGATCCGCGATGGTGCGGGCCACTTTAAGAATGGAATGAACGGCCCGGGCCGAAAGCATCAAGGTGTCTGACGCACGGGCCAGCAACCGCTGCCCGTTAGCATCCAGGCGGCAGTATTTTTGGATTTCCCGGGTACCCATGCGGGCATTGCAGAAAATGGAAACGGACTTGAACCGTTCGATCTGAATGCGCCGGGCCGGCATCACCCTCTCCCTCACACTGGCGGAGTCCTCGGATTTCTTCCGGGAAACCAGGGAGGCAAAAGACACCCTGGGAACCGCCACCTGGATATCCATCCGGTCCATCAAAGGACCGGAAATCCGGGATCGATAAGCCTGGATCTGGGAAAAACTGCATGTACAGGTATTGCCGGGTTCCGACAGATAACCGCACGGGCATCCGTGAGCTTCAGAATAACAACTTTTCATCATCTTTAACATATGTCTCTAATTATCAGATAAAACATGAAATTCCAATGACAGTTTTCAAACCAGATTACCCTCAGACGATTCATTTTCTTGGTGATCTCATCCGAAAAACAAGGATGGACTTAAATTTACAGATCAAAGATTTAGCAAAATTATTAAAGGTCGAAGAAGATACTATCATCAATTGGGAATACCGGAGGATGCAACCTACCCTACCCTGCCTAAAATCAATTGTTGAATTTTTAAAACCTCATATTAATGGATCTATGCTTGAAAATGATTTTTGGCAGCTTTGTTTCAAAAATAATAAGTTTTATCCTCAGCAACTAAACACCTTCGGTGAAAAATTACGTGCTACCAGGATGAAGAATTTTTTATCCATTCCACAGGTAGCCAAGGAATTTAATGTTGATCCGACATCCATAAATCGGTGGGAGCTTGGAAAATCAGATCCTTTACCAAAACTTAAAGACATGATTTTAGCCTGGATAAAATCAGATGAAAATAATATTAGCACCACATTCAAAACATTTCATAAAAACACAAAAAAATAGTTGGAGCACCTAAGCTGTGGGCTTCCCTACAGACTATTCTTTAAGATATTTTACCAGGTCAAGATACCAATTAAATTCTTTTTCAGGCATCAAGTTAATGATAGAACCAATCCGTTTTAAGGCTTTATAATGATTTCCGGCTTCCAGCTTACCCAAATATTTTATGAAATTTTCTCGGGGTATCACCCTTCTATTTGTAAGCCCCATAACAAAAATCATATAGAACCATGCTTTTAATGGGGTTCTTGTCCTATGAAAAATGGTGTCGGTCATCAAGGAATGCTGAAACTGACACTGCCGACATTCATAAAGTTTTTTCGATGCATTATAGTAATTTTTGTTATGGCCACACTTACTGCATTTAAATCCCTCGGGCCATTTCCATTCCTCCAACCTTTTTTTACAAACATCTTCAGTCGGAAATCTTTTTTCAAATTCTTCTAAATCAGAGCGATGCTTCCTTAGGAACCTTTGTTCTTGGTCTGGCTTATAATATTGAAGTTCTTTCATTAGACTCACCTGTATAATATTTCAGATGTCGAATTTTCGGATCAAAGGCTCAAATACAATTTCATGTTTTCGGAAAAAAGGCAACGCTTTTGATTTTTCGGAATAACTGCAACATTAAAATTTTCGGTACAAATTAATATGTGAATAATATTTTTCGGAATTAAAGAAACAAATTTCCCTTAAAAACACCGTTCTTTACCTTCAGATCGCAGTTCAATTTTATTCGTTTATGTGTGCGTGGCAAAAACCCATTTTCATTATCAAAGACTCAGTTTAGCAAGTGAGATTTTTATATGGCACGCAATAACACGGAATGGGAAATTTCAATTAATTTTGTACCTTTTGAATCGACTGAAATTCGAGACAAGAGTTACGAACTTTGGGCCAATTCATTTAACCATTTTCAAAAAAGGACCTCACCCAAAATTGGATCACCCAAAAATCAAATACCCAAAAAGAGGATATATCAGAAAAAGACGATGTGTTTAAAAAAACAAAGTAATAGACAGGAGGTTTATTATGAAGAAGAGAAAAAAGAACAACGATGAAACAAAAAAATTAAATCAAAAATCAAAGAGTGCGAAAAAAAAATCAGAGACTATTATAAAAAGCATGAAAAATTTTCATCCACTATGACAACGTATGCCTGGCGTTTGGGTAAAAAATTAAATAAATTAAAAACACTGAATAAAAAAATTGGGGGAAAATGGGAACCTTATCGACAAAAAAAATTCCCTTACATAAGTGCAAAGAAAGCCCAACGTTATATGAGGCTTGCTCAGCACATAGATTTAAAAAAATTTCCAATATTATCATTAATACCAATCTGTGAATTAGAATCGTTTATTCTGTTGTGTAAAGAGAAAAGATTTTCCATCAAAAAGGAACTAAAAATTTTCAGTCAAATGCCGGAATTCGAAAAAGTCATAGATGATGAAAATCTAATCAAAGATTGTAAAAAAATTTTCAAAGAAATCATGGATCTGCACAGGAAAAGTTCACCTGATTGGTCAAGCATAGTTGCACCAAACTTAGATTATCAATCGGAAATAAATGAAAATAGAGGAATTAAGCAAAAAATTAAACGCATGCAGCAAAAATCGTTAAAAAAAGAAGGCAAAATTCATTCTGGAGAGTTGATCATTTCGACAAATCGTGCTGCCAAAAAGCTTGTGAAAAATTTTGATCTCATTTTGAACAAAAAATACAAAATTGTTAAATCAAATGATTTTGGTGATTTAGATTACGAAACAATCAAAAATCTTTTTGCACATTTAAAACAACTCAAGGCTTTGCATAAAACGGAATTTGCGCGGAATCATGATATGCCGGGTGAAGACGACGTTTGAAAAAACCGTCAAATTTGTCGTTTTTTTGTGGAGTGGGGTGCCTTCGTTCGGTAGGTGTCCCACCCCCCTCATAATTCAAATGAATAATATCGTTTAACCAATAAAGTCAAATTTTATCTGCTGCAATATTTTTATAATAGGAGAATTAATATGAGCAAAATTGAATGGACTGGAGATACATGGAATCCAGTCACTGGCTGTACCAAACTAAGCCCCGGCTGTGATAACTGTTATGCGGAAAGAATGGCAAACCGATTAAAAACCATGGAAAAGCAACAAAGGTACAGAAATGGCTTTGAAGTGACCTGCCACCCTGACCTGTTAAACATACCATTAAAATGGAAGAAACCTAAAACAGTATTTGTTTGTTCTATGGGTGACCTTTTCCACAAAAATGTACCTGTGTCGTATATTAAATCAGTTTTTACCATTATGAACAAAGCCCATTGGCACACTTTTCAGGTTTTAACCAAAAGGTCAAAACGACTGCACAAACTCAAGGATCGCCTTAAATGGACTGACAACATCTGGGTTGGTGTATCTGTTGAAAACAATAATCTCATTAAGAGAATTGACAGATTGAGAGAAGTCCCGGCCAATATCAAATTTCTTTCAATTGAACCACTATTAGGGCCAATGCGGAAAATGGACCTATCCGGCATTGATTGGGTTATCGTTGGTGGCGAGTCCGGCCCCGGTGCCAGACCGATCGAAGAGAAATGGGTGATAAATATTAAAAATCAGTGTGTAAAGAATGGTATCCCTTTCTTCTTTAAACAATGGGGTGGCACAAACAAGAAAAAAACAGGACGTCTATTGCGGGGGAAGGTATGGGACCAAATGCCGGAGATAAATGACTCTTTACGGTTGTTTGGGTAAATCAGTCCAAGTATCCCGGTTGTTAAATTGAATGAAGCCCAAGCAATACCATAACAAATGAAAAGTCCAAAATTTGGATATGTCCAAATTTTGGACTTTTTAACTTTAAATAGATCGACGAATATTGTTCCACACTATCAATGCAGTCAACTACGTATTTAAAAATACTATCGCTTGACCGAGCAGGTTTGCATGGCGTACCATCTTTCCAACTTTCCTTGTGGATTAACATCTTAATGAGATTAAAAATATGATTCGCTATGAGTATTCTAAAAATGGAGAGAGACGTCTAATCTCAAGAGTGTTGAGAAATATCCATAAAATCAAGGCACATATTCATACCGGGAAATTTTCCTCAGATTATTCTTTCAATGAAGTGCGTAAAGCTCTCGGTAATTTTAAAATTACCGATAATAATTATAACAAAAATTATGAGCGTGCCGCCATACGCAACACCAAGAAGCAACTTTTTAAATTATTTTTCAACAACCAGAAGCCTGGGGTGCCAAAAACTTATCTGGAAATTTATGGAAAAACTTTATGTCACAGTACCGTGAAAGATTTATATCAAAAATTACCGCATTTACGGGTTTCACAGCTTGAATATACAATTGATTTGTTTTGTAATAATCATGAAGAGGTGGCATATTTGTTTTATATCTTGAGAAGACATCTGTTTTTCCCTTATGCTAAATCGACTTCAATGTCCGGAGGCAGGTATTCTTTGTTGGACCTTAATAGATCAACCAATGCGGTATTTGAAATAAATTATAAAAGTCGTATTTGGGCAGCTAAAGTGTATGAACGAGGGCCTGATGGGCCAAACAATCAAACAGCCGTGAAAAGGAGAAAACGTTGGAAACATTTAGATTGTGATCGTGTTCGAATTGAAATCACAGCTAAAAGAAAAAAGTTGAAAACCAAAAATACAGCAACCATAGAGGAGTTATTCAATAGCCCAAAGTTCACAAAAATGTTAGGATTTCAAAATAGCCAGAGAAGCCATTTTAATTTTAAATGTTTTAAAAGCCATAAGGATTTACCCAAATTTTACGAAGAGTATTCAACAACAGATGCCAATGGCAATTATGAATGTTTTCAAGAAGAATATTTTAATGCTAAAAATACATTTATAACCAACTCCTCTCGACTTATTGAAGAAAACACGGAATTAAATTCTCTTAAAAAAAGGATAGTTAAATCGGTTGAATCTTTTGATAAAACATGGATACAAAAAACAAAAAGATTGGAATTAATTGACGTCAACCGTGATGATATATAATATATATAATATATACATTATCATCATCATAATCACTCAAACTCTATATTTATAGGTTTTTCAGAGCATTTATAGCCATTAACTCAACATATTGGCTGAATTATTTTATGTCAACCACTATAGCCCCCCAAACTTATAGCCAGTTATATCTTTAGTATGCCCTGAACCGTCTTCTCTACAGAAGGAAAAAGATTACCCCTGAATTATCATTACGCCTGGTCCGCTAAGTTAACAGCCACTATTAATAGTTCTTTAAGGTCCTACGGCTTGGGAGAGAACCACCGCTCTAAAGATAGAAACCTTGCCATTTAAACTAAATCGTATAGACTTTAAGCTGCTGATGAGACCGAATATCTACACTGCACGAAACTTTACCTGAGAACACCGGGAAAAAGCCCATCAACTAGGTGATACCCCCCGTTGGACTCGATACTTGATGAAAAGGACACGTAAAGTGGGGTTTTCAAAGGTTAAAGCGCATGATTGAGCGCCCCCTTGTTACTATAGTTAATATCAGAGTTTCTCTGCCTAACCCTTCAAACCATACAATCAAGTGTGAGCACCCTATCTTCACTCCCATATGTGAAAGCCGACCCACGCATCAACCCAAACCCCACATCTAAGGCACTGCGGATCACTGATCACACAAAGCACGGCACCTCTCTACCAAACAGCCCTGTAGACTGATCCGCTCTCCGCCGTACCGAAATACCACACAGCAGATACTACATCATATGCGCCCATAGTTGTGATTGAAAAAGAGGTGAGTTTTCCTCAAAACGCCCATTTAACAGGGCTGAGAGCTCTATCAATTTGGTAAAACACCGTAGTGCTGCTTTTACCATTTACTATAAACTTTGAAATGCGGTTAATCTTCATCTTAAACTACCGCCATCGATCCTTTTCTTGTATACGGGAAAACCAATCCCTGAGTGGAAAAGTTGAGGTCTTCCCAAACACATTGATTTGACAATGGAAGGACTTGCCTTATTGGGGACCACAAACCCCGTTTGTGTGGTGATCAAAAAAGCCTTACCGGATATAATGGGAACACAGCGGGATAATCACCATACACAAATTCGGACAACTGAGACTGACCTTGCCACAAACTGGCAAAAATTTGGGGAATGTACCCAGACTTTACGGATATAGAGGCAAACGCTGACGTCCCAGGGCCAGTTGATATTCAGTTTTTCTGTTGCTCATAGGCCGGTTATTCCAAAGAAAGTGCTATTGCAGGCCTTATTTCGTCAGACAGTTCATTGGGAGCAGTCCTGGTTTGGTTGGTTTGTCAATCAGGCCCTCAAATCCGATTCCTGGAAAAAACCTTGGCGGGAAAAGAGTTCAAGCCCTGAAACTCATTGGATAATGATTTTATGGAAAATGACAGATATTGCACCTGCATTTACGATTGAACGGCAGCGGTCATAACCCTGTAAATCTAATCATACTTACAGACGTCCACCCATTTTTTAAAATTTGAATACTTTTCCAGCTCGTCTATGGTCAAACGTATAGAAGAGTTGCTGTCACCGGCAGCCGGGATGACTTCTGTATGCTTTTTCAATGACACATCCAGGTAAACATCAATTGGGTTCTTCAATCCAAAAGGGCAAACGCCACCAACTGCATGCCCTGTGTACTCAAGGGCTTCATCTTTATTGAGCATTTTGGCTTTCTTTGAGAACTGCCCCTTGTACTTTTTATTATCAACCTTTGCCTTGCCAGCAACGACAATTAGGATGGGTTTCTCGTCAATTTTGAACGACAGTGTTTTTCCTATCTGATCAGGATCGACGCCGTGAGCCTTGGCAGCCTCTTCAACTGTGGCGGTAGAATGTTCCAAAACCATAACACGGTGGTCCATATTGAATTCTACAAAATATTTCTTAACGGCTTCCAATGACATTTTCTGACCTTTAATTTTCAATCCTTATGGTGTCCGTAACATGCGTCACTGAAGATATAATAGAATCGTGGAGGTCATACAAGGATAAAAAGGCCAACCCCACCTCCAGGATAAAACATTGCCAATATCCTTTTGTTCCTAAAAAAAACGTTACCCTCCATGAATTTTCACATGAGAAGTGGTAGTGACCATTTCATAAAGACCCTCAAGCATATTAAACAGCAGCAGGTTTGAATGCAGTGTTTGGCTGCGCTCAATGAATTTAAAACAACTGACTTGGGAACAACCTGTCTTTTTAATCTGAAGTTGGTTTCATGATGCCCGTTGTCGATACTACATTACTTCTTGATACGCTATATTGCACAATGATTGTTGAGTTCTGAAGAAATCCATGATATCGGAATAATTGTTGAGTATTCATGCAGTCAAGAATTGTTGCAAAATTCGAAACAGTTAGCCAGACCAAATAGTGAGCACTGGAAAATCAAATCATGGGTCCATAATTTTATCTTCAAACACCAGAATTATACCATGATTGTTGGGTTTCGGTTTATTAATTTTCGGATGTGGGATTGTTTTATGATAATTCGTTTATAAACTTTGGCCTATTAGTCAATCCATCTACCTTTTCCCATAAAGAGTGTCTTTATATCACCGTTTACCCTGAAACTCATAATTAGGAGATAAGGAGCAAGAAACATTATTCCGCCGAAAAGGCCTAAAATTCCCAAAGAAAACCCAGCGGCAGAAAAGTTATGCCGCCATGTGAGCCATAAACCGGATAGAATCAAAAAGCACATAAAATCAAAATTGAACTGCCCTGGCCATGTCATTGCAGCAATATCTCCAAAGAAAATTGGTAGCAGATTCCAACCATGATTCGAGATAACAATACCTGTGTAGGCAAGGACTCCCACAATAAAAACAACCATCAACAATCTAAATGCATTCATTTTAAGCTCCCCTTTTAAAATTATTTGAATTTTAGTTTAGAATATATTAACCTTGAACAGGTAAATAAGTCTATTACCTCTGAGGTAAAAAAATGCAATT
This sequence comes from Desulfotignum phosphitoxidans DSM 13687, assembly GCF_000350545.1. Lineage (GTDB taxonomy): Bacteria > Desulfobacterota > Desulfobacteria > Desulfobacterales > Desulfobacteraceae > Desulfotignum > Desulfotignum phosphitoxidans. The sequence goes on along the minus strand of NZ_APJX01000008.1, from coordinate 111,927 downwards.
TTTGAAAATAAGTAATGAAAAAAATCCATCTATTGGTGAAGTGTTACGTTTCTGGCGAAAGTTGAAAAGGATCAGTCAGATGGATCTGGCTCTCGACGTCGGAGTGTCCACCAAACATTTAAGCTTTGTAGAAACGGGAAGATCAAAGCCCAGCCACAACCTTGTTTTAAAAATCGCCCAAGCACTAAAACTACCACTCAGGCATCGTAATTCATTTTTAAAAGCCGCCGGATATGCCGCTATGTTCAGCGAGGAGCCATTCAATGGACAAAAACTTGAAATTGTCAGGCATGCCTTAAAACGTATGCTGGAAAAGCATGAGCCTTATCCAGCATTTGTGATCAACTCCGCCTATAAGATTCTCATGGCGAATTCCGGCTATGTGAAGATGATCGAATTCCTTGCGGGGAAACAAGTTCTAACAAAATACGACAATATATATCATCTGACATTCGCAGAAGACGGTTTGAGACCGTATATAAAAGATTGGCCTGGAATAAAACAGTTTATGCTAAACCGCCTGTTAGATGAAGCTGTTTCGACTCAAAACGCTGAACTATCCACATTATATGAAGAGATAAAAGAACTGGACAAAGACAGTTCGTTAATGGATTTTCAAGTTGACGACAACCTGCCGATACTGAGTTTGACCTTTGAAAAAGATGCCATGCAGGCAAGTTTTTTCACCACAATTACAACACTGGGCAGTCCGATTGACCTAACCACCCAGGAACTTCGTATTGAGTCTCTTTTCCCGGTGGATAAAAACACCACCGAATTGTTTCCTTTAGAAATCTCTTAAGACCTTTTTTGGGGGTTATATTTGCCTCCCTAAAACAGGGAGTACTTTGTCTATTATTGCTGCCCAGATCTGATTTTCAAAAAGTATGAACTGGCAGATGTAATGTGGGGTAGAGGCGGAGTTGCTGATAATTATCCGAAAGGAGAGTATTCACGGCTCTGAAAAATCAAGAATACCGATATAATCATTCATTTTGTTACACGCTCTTTGAAATAACCGGGCCAAAGAAAAACTTCAGCCCGGCCATAAATGGAATCAACCATGCAGGTTGTCAATCCACCGCATGGCTTCAGCATCACTGATTTTGCCCAGATACCGCTGGGTCGTTGATAAATTCGAATGGCGTAGCAGTACCTTTGACACAATTTCCAGGGGTGTGCCTGAGCGTGATGCATAAGTGGCTGCATGCCGGCGCAAATCATGAGGCCTGACATGAATATCGACAAGGTTGCCGGCCTTTTTGACAATCAGCCTGGCAGCTGCATATGTCAGCGGAAAAATTCTGGCATCGGGGTTAATCCCCTTTTCTCGAATATAAGTTCGGAGCCGGTCTGCAACTTTTTGAGGCAGAAATACAACTTCAGCCTCTTTGCCGCTTTTGGGATCTCGAATGATGGCCTTACGGTCATCAATATCCATGGGTCTTAGCTTCAGGACTTCCCCGACACGCATACCGCTTCTGGCCATAAGTTCCAACATCAGCCGGTTCCGTTGATTGCTGGTTCTGAAAATGATCTCATCCACCGCATCTTTTTCGAGTATCTTGAATTGGGTGAATTTTCCGGCCCTGAAAAGTTTGCGCAGTGCAGGATTGTCACATGGATTTGTGATTTTAGGATCAAGGGAATTTTTGACAAAATTAAAAAAAGCAGATATGAGGGTGAAACGGAGTTTTTTGGTGTTCTGGCTGTTGCCATCTGTAACCGTTGACATGAAAGCAAGAATGTCTTCGGATGAGATGGCGGAAAGATTTAAGTCACCAAAATGTTTTAGGAAACTGCCGAGGATGAACTCATAATTGCGCAACGTATTTTTTTTTCACGTTCATACGCTGGTAATTGAAAAAGTGGGTGGTGCAATGGGTGATCTTCATGACGGACCTCCTTTTATTGTATTTTGTGAAAAGGACCTGACGTGCATGTCAAATCAGCAAACTAAATTTAAGGATACCAAAAATACTGAATAAAATAAAACGAATGGAAACAGATTTCTGGAAGTTGCAAGATGGTTGACTGTTGTCAGGCCCAAATATGGTAAGGACCCCCTATGTCAAGATAGATGCCGCCTCAATTGAAAATTAAAATGGGGCATTGAGGAGACTGTCATGGGATATTCTATCCAAATTAAGGAGAATGTGTTACAAAGGCGGGAGCTTGAAGTTTTATACCATGATTGTGGGGTTTGATTTGCTTTATTTATTGTGGATTATTGTTTTTTTGCTTGTGTTTGTGTAATCTAGTCAGTATCCACAAAAAAATGAGTGTCGATGGTATCCGACGATGTATCCTTGGTGAAAAAATCTGACCTCAATGATAACCATCTGTATAGTTAATTTTCTATGTTTTTTCAGTGATGTCCGGTTAGGTTTTTGCATAAGTCCGCAACCAAATTTTTTCCCATAAAAGTCATTTTTTAGTTGACAAATCAAAAAAATATTTTTTCGCTCCTTGAAATTATTATTTACTATAATTTCAAGGAGTTACAAATTGATCAAAATTTCGACCCCAAAACAAAAAATTACGTCCTCGACCTTTGACATTTTCATTGCCCCGCTGTTAAGATTGTTGCCGCTTGTCCCGTTATTATCCTCAAGAGGAGACCGCCCGTTAAAAATGAATTTTGAACAACAATTAAGAGCCCTGGTATACTTTCACCTTCAGGAACATGATTCTGCCCGACATCTTCTTCAGGACATGAAAGAAAATGATTTTGCGAGACAGAATATTGCACCGGAGGGGGGTATTAGCAGAAGCAGTTTTTCAGAAATCATAAACGGGCGCGGTCTTGAACAATTGCAATTCATGTTTGAAAACCTCTATAAACAGGCTGCAAACGCAATTCCAATGCAATTTCAAAAATTGGGAGAATTAATATCCATCGATGGAAGCCTGATCAGTGCCGTTCTTTCAATGTACTGGGCCGATTACAGGAAAGGGTCCAAAAAGGCAAAAGCACACTGTGGCTTTGACATCAACCGTGGCATCCCCAGCAAAATTTTCCTGACCGATGGTAATGGTGGAGAACGTCCCTTTGTAAGCAAGATCCTATCAAAAGGCCAAACCGGTGTTATGGACAGGGGATATCAATCTCATCATGATTTTGATCTGCTTCAAAAAGAGGGTAAACACTTTGTCTGCCGTATCAAAACCAAAACAACGAGAACCGTTCTTAAAGAAAATGCAGTGGAAGCTGGAAGTCATGTTTTTTATGATTCCGTAGTTCTTCTCGGGACTCCCGGTCAAAATCAAACTACCAAACCGGTCCGGGTTGTAGGGTACCAGATAGCCGGAATCAATTATTACGTAGCTACCGATAGACATGACCTGACAGCAGATCAGATAGCCACTGTGTACAAGCTCAGATGGACGATTGAATCATTTTTCAAATGGTGGAAAAAGCATTTGAAGGTGTATCACCTGATTGCCAGAAGCAAGTATGGCCTCATGGTTCAGATACTTGGTGGCTTGATCACCTACCTGCTGATGGCAATCTATTGTCGTGAACAATTCAATGAAGAGGTTTCCATCAAAAGAGTTCGTGAGCTTCGGACCATCATTTTGAATGAACTATTCAATAGCCAGGATGAAATCGATAAAATCGAGAACCAAATTTTCAAAGAACAATACAAACCATCACTTGCAAAAACCTAACCGGACATCACTGATGTTTTTTGAATAATTTAAGAAAAAATCAAAGATGACTCAACATATTCACAAAATGGAAACTAACCTTAACCAACACGCGTATCTCTCGATCAGACCAACTTTGTTAATTATTATCTCCGCTCTTGTTTTGATGACCTCATCAATAATTGGATATTACTACTTTAATTTCGGCCAGAAGGCAGCAAAACAGTTGGCCTCTAATGTTATTGATTCAAATCAATTAAGCATCAGTCGTGAATTGAAAAACACTTTAGCAAAATCACATGCCATAAATAGAATGAATGCAGAATATATAAACACCAACCTAATAAATTTCAGGAATCTGACTGAATTTAAAATTCCTTTTCTGAACATTGTAAAATCTTTTGATATGATAAGAGCCGTTGCGTTCGGATCAGAGTTCGGAGACTTTATAGGTGTGGGCAAGCGCAGTCAAGAAGTCTTCAACTTTACGATTGCAGACAAAACTAAAGATAAGAATTATTACGTTTATCTGGCAGACAAACATGGCACCCTAAAATCGCTTGAGCAAACTGTAGAAAATTATTTTCCGCAAAACCGGTCATGGTATAAATCCGCTATTGAAGCTAAAGGTCCGTCATGGAGCCCCGTTTATATCTGGGCTTCTCAAACAAATATTGGTATTTCTGCGGTACTTCCTGTCTACAATGAAAGTGAAACTAAGGGTGTGCTCATGTCGGCCCTTACACTTGATTCTATTAGCGATTATTTAAGAACATTTAAAAAAATTTATTCCGAACAAATTTATATTATTGATCGGTCCGGAATGCTGATTGCAACCTCGACCGCCGAACCCCTAATAATCAATGATAAGAATGGAAAAAGTACAAAACTTGAAAGGGTAAAGGCAAAAGAAGTAACCAACATATTGATTCAACAATCGACTGACTACTTGCTAAGACGCTTTTCCGATTTTAAACAAATAACGATTAATCTAAATGAAACAATCAAAATAGAAAAAGAAAACTATATTCTAAATGTGTTTCCATTTGCTCTTGAAGGCGGTATAGATTGGTTGGGTGTGATTGTTACACCGGTAGAAAAAATTCTTGCGCCTGTGAAGGCCAGTATGCAGACCACCATTTGGGCAAGCTTATTTATCTTGATGTGTGCTTTATCAATCGGATTCTTTGTCACACGATTCATTACACGCCCAATTATTAACCTCAATAAAGACATAACAGCATTTATTCCTGGCAAATGGGGGACGATTAAAAATGATTCACGTTTTAAAGAAGTTTATCAACTTACTGCATCTTATAATTCAATGACACGCCTCCTTAATGAGGCTTTTGACAGTCTCGAGCAAAAAGTTGAGCAACGCACAATAGAATTATCACGCACAAACGAGGATTTGATTGTTCAAATCAAAGAACGTAGGCAAATTGAACAGGAAAAAGAAAAGCTGATTTCGCAACTTCAGAAAAGCTTACAGCAAGTGAAAAAGTTAAGCGGATTGTTACCCATCTGTGCACATTGTAAAAAAATCCGAGATGACAAAGGATACTGGAATCAAATTGAGTCATATATCTGTGAACGCTCTGAAGCTGATTTCAGCCATGGTATCTGTCCTGAGTGTGCTAAAAAACTCTATCCTGATTTTGATATTTATGATGATTGATAGAAGTTGTGATAAATTATCCAAAACGAAAATATTCACGGCCGTGAAAAATCATGGATACCGAAACTATTCAAAAGCTGATATGGTCATTCAACTGAGGGGGTAGGATATGGCTGCCATTTGCAATCATAACGTCGGATAATTAGGTACGATAGACCATGACACAGCCAATTCATTCCAGTCACCCCTCCACAGTCAGGATTTCCGCCGGGTTTACTTTCCTGGTCCTTCCATTTTACATCAATGATTTTTCATCCATTTTCATCCAGGACTGGCGGTGGTGGCTTGGGATTGACTATGTTCTGGTCAAGCTTGTGCCCCTCGCTGGTGCGGCCTGGCTGATCAGTACCGGACAGTTCTCCCGCCAGGAACTGGGATTTAAATCCCAAGGGATTATGACCTTTATAGCCTGGTCCCTTGGACTGACCCTGGTCTGCACCCTTATTGATCAGAATGCCTATACCCTTACAGCCGACCTGCCCGGATACCCTCCTTTAGGCGGCATGCCCGCCATAACTTCACCTTTTTGGGACTGGATCGATCTCACCCTGGGGCTTGCTCTGGTTGCCCTATGCGAGGAACTGGTGTTCAGAGGCTATCTTCATGCCGTTTTCAGGCAAATGGCGCTGCCGCCGGGTATGATCATTATCATGTCATCTACAGCCTTTGGGTTGGCTCACTGGTGCCTGGGCCTTCCCACCGTCCTCATCACCGGTTTTATTGGAGCTGTGCTCATGATCGCCTACATGCGGACTGGTTCTCTATACGCCATGATACTGGCCCATTTTTTTGTCAACTTCATTGATTTTTCCGGTGTGATTCCCAAATCAATTTTTCAGTTATTTTGATCGTGCGGTGCCAACGTTACCCTATGGGTAACTGCCAGCCACCTTGCTGCTCATCCAGAATTACATCCATTTTTTAAACATCTCGGATCGGATTTTATAAGCTTCAACCAGCCGAAAAATTCGTATGCATTTAATTTCTCAACAAATTAAGCAACGTTGTTTATTGATATTTTTACACGCCTCCTTTTTCATAAATATTCAATGATTTCAGATACTTATTGACAAATTTTATGAAATATGTTATAATTAACATACAACAACGATCATTATCGTTTTGTTGCTTAGGACTAATGCCAATGACAGAAAGGAGGTAACATCAATTATGCAAGCCGTTCTCAATTTCCCTCAAACATTGTCCACGCCACGACACAAATTCAAACCGCGTGCAAATGTCAAATCCATGGATACCATCAAATATTTTAACAACATGCAGATCAAGCTCATCAGGAAGACAGTAAAAAACAAAGCGCTATTGGATGTCAAGAAGGGTCAAGTCACCGGAATTCGAGAATGGCTGGTTATTGATATCCTTACCTTAACCGGTGTTCGAGTCAGTGAAGCCGCTAATCTTCGCTGTGGTGACATCAAGACAGGTTACGGACAAATTGAACTTTTTATTAGAAATGGCAAAGGATCAAGGAGCCGAACCATTCAGATCCCGAAGAGCTTAAAAAAACACTTTAATACTTTCATCAAGTGGAAAAAAGACCGGGATGAACCGGTTGGCTTTGATGACCATGTGTTTTTAGGTCAGAGAGGCCCTTGGACCCCCCAGGCAGTACAACAAATCGTTAAAAAGTATCTAAAAGTCTTGGGGTTGTACGAAAATGGCAAGTCAGTCCATTCTCTACGCCATTCATATGCGGTTCAGCTCTACAAACAAGAACGTGACTTGAGGGCTGTACAAAAACAATTGGGACACGCTTCAAGTCAAACAACGGAGATATACGCTGATGTTACTAAGGAGGACATTCAGGAACAGCTCAGAAACTTCTGGTAACAGCGACTTTAGCCGGTACCGGTTAGGAAAAGCCTTTGAAAGACAATTCTTCAAAGGCTTTCGTATTTTAAAGGAAAGGGGGCATTGTGAAAGATTACAAAGATACCGAGAAATTAAGGGATTTCCTCAAATCATTACAAGGGAAAAAATTCAAACTTGATTGCGGCCACCACGTTACTTTTGGCTGCAATCTTGGGAACAACATCATTATTTACAATGGGAAGAAATTCACGATCATTTGTACGTTATGCGGGTATTAACCGCCTGGGCAATCTTGAACAAAATGCCCTTTGCCAAGCGGTAACTTGACAAGGCCGGAGGGAATTTACATGAACATTATACAAGCACTTTCAATACTAAATCCAACGGAAAAAACAGAAGCCGGGCTAAAAACAGCATACCGGGCAGCATGTTTAAAGCATCACCCAGACAAAAATGGTGACGTTGAGGTAATGAAGCTTGTCAATTCTGCTTATGATTTTTTAATGAAATGTGAATTTTGGTGGACAGGAGAACAGGCAAGGACAGCACAAAAGCAAACTCCATTAACTGAAACTATTCAGAATATCATTGATGAGATTAAAACCATTCCAGGCCTTAAAATTGAAGTTATTGGCTCCTGGCTTTGGGTATCTGGTAACACCTACGACCATAAAACACTGTTAAAGGATCTGAAGATGAAGTTTTCAGACAATAAAAAGGCTTGGTACTATCATGAGGATGTATATCGCAAAAGAGGAAAAAGAAAATTCAGCATGAATGACATAAGAAATCTGCATGGATCAGAAGAAATCAAGACTGAGGACAATCAATCACTGTTAGCATAAAAAGGAGAATATTATGTGGAATACACCTACTAAAGCGCAATTAGATGCCATTCCAAAACTTTATTCAACTGAGGACGTACCAATACCCGATAAGGTTATTCACCTCCACTTCTTTATCGGAGGGTGTGACTGGTATATTTCCGAATTTGACGGGGATGATCTGTTTTGGGGATTTGCCATTTTGAATAATGACCATGAAATGGCTGAATGGGGTTACATTTCTTTCAGGGAACTTCAGGGCATTAAGATAAATGGGTGGGTTGAAATCGACTGTGATTTAAATTGGGAAATCAAGAAAGCATCTGAAGTTGAACGGATTGTTCAATGCCGTAATGGGATTTTTTGATAGGTGGTTGAGCTGAGCATGCCTAACGCCCTCATAACTGATTTTTTATTTAAACAGGAATCGATACCCGTTGACTGAAAAATTAATAAGACCGGCACAACAAGGGGATTATAACAATCAATGCGGATTTTATTCAGTTGCAAATGTTGTTTCACTCCTATTCCCAAACATAAGGAGAACGATCTTGTTTGAAACCATATATGATTATTACATCGAAACATATGGTGATGCAACAGGCGCTTTGTATGGAATCTATAGGGACCGGTTAAATAAAATCCTATGTCATGTCATTGATGAATTTGAATTGCCATGCACAGTTTACAGACCCTGGTGGTCGAAGAAAGCCGCTAACTTAGAAGAGTTCATTGATAAGCTGAGAACTGTTTTAAATCCCCCTTATTCAGCCATCATATTGGGATATGAACACGGGATTGAAGGAAAATCAGGCTATTATAGCCACTGGTCTATTATCAAGAAGATAACCGAAAAAAGCCTGTTGTTATTCGATTCGGATGGAGAAAATGCAAGGATCTCGATTCAAAAGTGTATTTTGCATGATGAGGAATTTTCAAACGAAAAGCCCTATAAACTCTTTTCAACAAACACATTAATCATTTCAATAATCCAAGAGAGGGGAGAATGAAAAGTGTAACCATACCAGCAGATTATTTTTTCAAAATGGCAGTCAAAGACTATTACAACTGGCGGTCAGCCTTGATCCGAGAATTCATACAAAATTCAGTCGATGCTGGCTCCAAACAGGTTAACTTCACATTTGATGGAGAATGGCTTGAAATTAGGGATGACGGCTGCGGGATGTCATTGGATACAATCGAAACGGCATTATTGACTTTAGGTGGCAGCGGTAAGACCGGTTGTTCTGTTGGTGGTATTGGTAAAGCCAAGGAAATCCTCTACTTTGCCTGGAAAAACTGGGAAGTCTGGTCGAAAACATATGCTATCACTGGCAGCGGCCCTCAATATGAAATCAGGGATATTGAACATCAGCACGGCACCACCAGCAGAATAAGAGTTGGAGACCGGTTGGGAAATGTTAAATTATTAATCAAAGATTACCTCGATATATGTAGTATCAATGATCGCATAACGGTCACTTATAATGATCTGGCATTGTCTGAAACCGGAATTGAATATGGTGATAAAATCTTCAATATTGATGGATTAGGAGACCTCTATATAGTTGACGGATATCGTGATACCGGCAAAGTGATTGTTCAATCTCATGGCCTATATATGTTCTCCTGCTATTCTGTGCTTGATAAATGTTATGTGTTTAATATCACCCTGCCATCCTATGATTGCCTCACCTCTAACCGCGATTCTTTCGTTGGAGAATTTCAAGATAAATTCACACGCATGATCGGCAAAGTCGCCATTGATTCTGAAAGCACCAACTTGAAAAAAGAGACCGTCATCCAGGTCAGTGCCTTACGATCGGCAAATGTGGTGAGTGATATTAAAAAACAGGTAGGTAAAGACGGCTTTAAAAAACTGGCGGAATTGGCAATGGCAAATGATAAGGATATTACAATGCTAACGCCAAAGGAAATCGCAGAATTATTGAATGGCGATTATCTAACCACAGAATCAATTTTGGGACACAATTTTCAGAAAATTAAAACTGCATTGGTTTCATCAAAAACGGTCAACCATACCAAGCTGTTTGATGAATGCTTGTCCTGGTATAACAAAGTGTTCCCGGAAGGTTTTATCATTGTCACGGATAAGGCCATTAATTCTGATTTGGTATGGGATATGTATCAAGTCGATACACTAAAAATGACTTGGATTTGGAAAATCGTGGTTGATGAAGTTGCTAATTTAAGCGGAATCGAAAAAAATTATGGATTTGGTTTGTTGATGAGCAGCAACCCATCAATTTTAGCTGAGTGCCGCGACGGCTATATATTGTATAACCCGGCACCTTTTATCGAAATGGACTGGCATGAATGTATCGTTGAATTTATTTTGTCTGCGGCTGAAGAATTAACACACTACATCGGCCACCCTTACCATAATGAATCATTTAAATGCAGCCTTATGCAGATTATCAAAGCTGTTGTCATGGAACGTATCGTGACCGATGATATTTATCGGAAAAATACTAAGGTCACCAGGAAACACGGCGTTAAGTTTTGATTCAATGCATGAAACCATGAACATACTACAACGAGGAGGACACATGAAATCAATGTTTATCGTGAACGGTATTTCAACAAAATTAGGGTTTAAAGAATTAGAGCTGATCGCGGACATCCTTCCAGACTGCGAAGAAAATGCTTTGATATTCCATGAACTCGCATTATCAAAATCATCGGAGGTGCGGACAGCGGTGGCTTGCAAAGAACACCTTATGGCCGAAACAGCTGAAATTCTTTTAAAAGACACTTCCATTATGGTCCTCTGTCAAATTTTGAAAACTGATATTGGAAAGGCCTGCCTCAACAAATCTGAATTAACCCGGTTGATTGAACTTGGATCTATCAGGTTGCTGAAAAGAATTGTAATGGAGCTCGATCAACTCGTAAATGAATTTGGCTGTTGCGACATGAAGTATATAATTGAGCAGCTTATCCAGCATCAAGACCCTTTGATCCGGTATGATCTATCAGGATGCGATATACCGATAAACTATTTGAATATCCTTGCACACGACCATGACGAGTCTGTCGCCATGAACGCTCAAACCACACTTAATGATTTGGATTATATTTTTTGAATTTTGTCTTAAAATAAGGAGAATAAATATGATCGAACCCGCATTCAAACCTACAGTAAAACTCATTGGCAAGGATGGCAATGCCTTCGCAATCCTTGGTAGTGTAAAAAAAGCTCTTCTGAAAGCCGGTGCGGATAAGGAGTATGTTTCAAAATATATGGAAGAAGCCATGGCAGGAGATTATGACAATCTACTGTCCGTGACCATGGACTATGTTCATGTTACTTGATTTTGATTTGAAGTTGAGATTAAAATATTAAGCATTAATGACTTCGTTCTAAAATTGTAAGAATTTCATCTGTAAATGTTATTACAGCATCTTGTATATACTTTTTGAATTTTTCGGGAGTCTTTAAAGCGTTAATATTTAGGTTTTTTAGATAATATTTCGCAAGTAATTGTCGATCATCATCATCCGGCAAAAGAATAATTTCACTATCCAATCTCTTCTTTGAAGTTTGGAAAACTTTTCTAAATCGATTAATTTCTGTGGTCTTTTCTGATTTCTTTTTTCCATGGGGGTGAATATAAAAATAGAAATGAGCGGATTCTACAAACGATCCTGATGTAATGAAATCCTTGTTTATTCCATCAAACTGGAAAAAAATACCCAAGTCTTTATTTTTATCATACTGTTCTTCCTCATACCACCAAATAGATTTATCCTCGCCTCCTACCTGAATATCCTTGTCTTTGAAATAACTGCCCATTAATTCCGTTATATAATCAATTATTGCAGAATTAATTCGATCTGGCAGATTAGATTTTGCATGTTCCCATACCTCAATCAGGGATTGTATTTCATTATGATTTTCAATCACAAAATTCAACCACTTGTCTTGAGTGAAAGGTTTCATAAGGGACTCCTATTATGAAAGTTTATAAAATTGTAAGAACGCTTTTATTGTATTATTGTATTCAGTTGATTCTGTTTTTAGAAGATCATCAATGGCTTCAACAAATTCAGATACCGACAATCGAACAAAATTATTATTTGCAGGCAACTTACCTTCAGGCGTAAGAAAAATTCCCAATTTGCAATTGTCCGGCACTCCTAAAGATTTCCCTCTGCGTTCGAGTTCTTTCCACTGCCTATCTGTTTGCTTATGGGAATTAGAGTTTAGAGTTTCCTTACCGTGCCGTATTTTATTTTCGATGAATATAATAAATTTATCTGATTCAACTAATATATCAGGAATTGTGGAACCTAAGTTCAATTCACGCCTAACTTGAATTGTTTTAGAATCTGAAACAGCACTTAAAATGGATATTTGATCTTGATTCCTTTCGAGAATTTTTTTTAAAACACTTTGAAGTGGTTTTTTACCAAGCTGGTGTGGTCTATTGGGATCGAGGATGGCAGCGACTGCATTACTGAAATTTTCTTCGGATGCGGTGAACCCAGCCAAACGGAATAAATCAAAACGAGAGAGGCCTTTATCCTTGAACTTTTCCAGTACAGTTTCTGCAAATTTGAGATGCTGGTTTAGGTATTTTTCAAACTCAGCAGATATTCCTAATGTATTGAAACGGTTGACTACTTGATCAGCTTCAACTAAAATTTTATTTCTAATATCAGAGTATCTATTTAAAACGTTTTGTACGTTACTTAATATTTGATCCTCCATTATAGAGCACCTTGTTCAATTTCCTATTAAAATTGACCCATACAAAGAATACTTTCATTGATACCACTTATATAATGTAAAAATCAATATAATATTACCTTTAAGTGCCTGTAAGGACCACCTTGCATCAAGTATAAAATGCATGGAGGTTCATAATGGATATCAAGAAATTACAAAAACAGCTGGGGTTAAGACTCAAAGAACTTAGACTGGCAAAAGGATTCAAGCAGGAAGACTTGGAGGACTATGGATTTTCTTACCGGTATTACGGCAAGCTTGAAAGAGGTGATGTGAACCCAACACTTGAAACCCTATTTCGGTTGAGTGAAATATTTGAAATCAGCCTGGCAGATTTGTTTGCATTCATGGAAAAGGAAGTCCCACTTTCTGAAAACGGTCAGGCGGTGGCCATCAAGATAGGTCAAATTCTAAAACAAAATGATGGGTCGAGAATCCGAAAACTGAAAATATTTCTTGATGACATTTTGTAGGCCTCAATATAAATCATGCATTTTTTTGAGCTCCGAATGAATCTCCTCCACAAACCAATCCGGTTCGATAACCTTAGCCTCATGGCCATAAGAAAGAATCCACGATAGTGTTTCGATATAGGATGAGGCCGTGAAGATCAATTCGATCCTTCCATCTTTTATTTCTTTGATCGTTTGATCGGTGCTCCAGATCCGTTCCTTCACATGCATGGCTGCATAACCTTCAAATTCGACTCTTATCTGAAAAAGATCCTCCTTCATCACCCCAAATGTCTGGTTGAAGGCCTCTTCAAAACTAAAATTTTCCGGATATTCAAAGGATGTTGTTGTAATTTTAAGATCCTCCATCCTATGAACGGCCAGCAAAGGATCGAATTTTGGCGTTTTATACATTTTTCCGGGATCTTTTGCCATCTGGGCATGCAGATAAATGGTATCGTCCCTTGAAAACAATTTTAGTGGTTTCAAATAAAAATTTTTTGGATTGATATTGCCAACGGATTGATACGAAATTTTACAGACTTTCTGATTCTCCATGGCAATGATCAGATCCTTGATTATCTGCTGATGACCGGAATAGTCAATGGTCCCAGGCACGAATGAGGCAAAATGCTTTGGCGATATTGTTTTTTTATCTTTTATGAGTACCTGACTTTTCCCTAACGCACTGACTGCCTGGTCAAATGTTTCTTTTCCCATCAGATGCCGTGTAAAAGAACAGCACATTTGCAGCATGCCATACTCTGATTGGCTGAGATTCATTGCCTTTACCGGGACATTCTTTTTGTCGATTTTAAAGTACCGCTTTCGATTTTTAATGAAGTCTTCAATTTTAATCCCTTCTAAGGAATAGTTGATTTTATCGACAATACGTCCAATGGTCTGTTTTGAACACTCTAATTCCCTGGCAAGTTCCGTCAATGAATATTCATATGGTGAAAAAAATAATTTGAAAAACAACTCAATGACTTTTTGACCATGATCCTTATCCACTTGAATCTTGCGGGGCATAACGAAATCCTTTTTCCAACAAACGCCAATTACAAAAAACACAATCTACGTTCCATATTATGGAATAGACCTAAGTTATATTCAAGTATAAACTTACAAATCCAAAGGAGAATGAGCATGAAAGCACAATTGATTGTAAATGGCGTTACAGTGGAACTCAGTCACAATGAATTGAACGAAATAGCCTTCACACTTGATACTTGTGAACGTTATATGGATCTTTTTCATGAACTGGCCGGTTCTCCCTGTACCGAAACTCGATCCAGTGTCGCTTCACAAACTTTCCTGCATGAAAAAACCTGTCGCATTTTATTGCAGGATAACCAGGTAGACGTTCTTCGTGCACTGACATCCAAGGGCCGGTGTATACCGGAAATAAAAAAAGAAGACATAGAGAGGCTTATCGATCTACAGGACACTGAAATTTTGTCAAACATCATCAATCACATTTCTGATCTTACGGAGGAATATTCAATTTGTGAGAAGGACTGGTTATGTGAAAAACTATACCAACAGAAGGACCCTGTCGTCCGTCAGGAACTTGCTGAAAATGACGAAACTCCTAGATTTATACTAAAAAAAATGGTATTAAATGATTCGGAGTGGGCCGTATCAAAAGCGGCAGAAGAGACATTGGCACTCATCGAGGAATATGATGACGACGATATCGAGATATGAATATCAGAATGTTTGCGTAAGTTTAATGATTTGATTTAGAACAAAAATAAGGAATGACATATGGCCATAATAACAAGACGCAAGTTTATCAAAACTATTGGGCTATGTACTGTATTAACTGCCATTGGGGATATCAATGATGGGTTCTCTTTTTTCCCATATCCTTTGAACTCGGGAGACAAACGAACTGAATCATGTATATCGCCAGACCATGAGAATACGATAAAACATATATACATCGGTGTCGGTGAGACCGGTTCCAAGGTTGGAAAGGCCTTGTTGGCCAAAACGCAAAAAATCAATATCCCCGAAATACACCCATTGCCAGTCCAGCAATTCAACCCCAAAAATAATGAGATTAATACACTTATTACCGATTCTCACTTTGTTTTTTTGGTCGGATCTATGAAAGACAAAGATTTCTGGATCGCCAGGGAACTCATTCTAAGTCATCCTATTTTTCTGTTATATACAATAATTATCGACGATGAGAATCCACGGTTATTGAAGGAAGGCTTTAAAGTCCACAAAAACGAAGGTTGTGTGTTTGTCCCGAAAAAAAACTATGAATATACGGCCGCATTAAACGTTTATAGTTTGTTTTCAATGGTGATGATGCCAAATATTGTTGGTTATGATGTTATGGACGGCAAGGTTATCATGAGTGGCAAAAGCGGGTATATGGTCCATACAGCAGGTTCTTACAAGAACAGCCGGGATATATTCAAGAAGACCCTTTGTTGCTGTGAACATGACATTCAAACCGCAAGCGGCATATTGCTCCATTTGATGTATCATGAAACCATCGATTATACTTTGGATGACCTGACTGCGCTTTCAGATATGATTTATGAAAAACTTTCAGAAGATGCAGAAATCGCGTGGAATTGTACTGAGGGCACTTTTAATGCGGGAGTTGAATTCAGGGCCTCAATGTTTATATCGTCCAGCTAATGGGTCGAGCCACAAGCGCGGTTATTGTTTTATATTGAGTTTTCAACACACATTCATACCATTTTATCAGCAGATCAGCATGAAAAACCGGCAAACTCAATATAATTTGCATATTATGTATTGAGTTTGAGCTTTTAAGTTTCAAGGAGGATCAGCGTGACCGATGCTACAGCGCTAAAAATCAAAAGTTCATTTTCAATGCTGGAGGATTTAATTGAGAAAAATCTCGATACGATTGAAGCTCAGCGGCAGAATCCTGGTGAGCTATTGGGTCTTTCAACCGGTTTCAGCTTTTTAGATGAGTTGACCATCGGATTACATGGATCGGATCTCATGGTTATTGCATCATACCCGAGCGTGGGAAAAACCGCCTTCGCTTTGAATATTGCACGGAATGTTGCTGTTTTGGAGCAAGTCCCTGTGGCTTTCGTATCCCTTGAAATGTCGAAATCAATGGTTTCCTGGCGCCTCCTTGCAGCTGAAACAAAAGTTGAGATCAGTACACTACAATCCGGATTGATAGATCACGAAGCCTGGCAAAATCTTTGTGATGCAGCGGGTATTCTATGTGAGACTCCGATCTATATTGATGACACCCCCGGTATGACCGTGGCCGATATCAAAGCCAAATTTCACAAGGAGGTCAAAGATAATGCCTTAGGGCTGATCATTATCGATTATTTACAGCTTATCAGAGCATCAGACCGGGTGCGGCAGGCAAACGACCGGCCCCTTGAAATAACAGAGATAACATATGATTTGAAGATGCTGGCCAAAGAACTGGGGATTCCCATCATAATACTGTCTCAGCTGAATTATCCACCGGAGGTCTGTGGTGATAAACGCCCGGCACTTGCTGATCTGGGAGATGTGCGACTCGAACAAATTGCGGATATTATCGTGTTTTTACACAGAGACGAGGCTTGCAACGAAAAGAACAGCCTCCCAAAAGGCAAAACAGCAATCACCTTAGCCAAGAACCGGAATGGTCCTGCAGGCTCTTCTCAACTACAGTTTTTGGAAAAATTTACCAAGTTTGAATAGACCTTAACTGTCTACAATAACAGGGAAAGTCTTGGGGCTCAACAGTCTGCAAATTTGGGTTCGATCTTCGAATAGTCCTCACCTAAAACACTAAAGGTGATCCTTGAAAAGTAAACGTCAATTTAACTCCACTTGCGTTAAAGCCGTAGCAAATCAAACATTAATAAAAAGCTGACCGCCGTTCCCTCTTTTTTATAATTCATCTAAATTGACAATATTCTCTTTCCCAAACCAAGTTGCAGCGGTTCCCAAAACCAGTGCAGTAGGATTGGGAAAGAAAACTGCTAATTTCTCCATTGCACGAGTACAACAAACGTAGAAAATCTTTTCAGATCGCTGTCTGACACTGTCAGTACCATTTCCTTCAAAAAGATACTTGAAATTGTATTGATTCCATCTGCCATTATCCAAAACCACAAGTACATTGGGAAACTCTGTCCCTTTTGTTTTGTGTTGGGTTGAAAAAGGTGAATAGCCTTCAAGATAATCATATACATTACGAAATTCTTGATATGAAATATCGCATACTTGCTTATATAAATATATCCTCTTCTCGATGAACTTATTCAAACGATCATCCTTAATTACTATGCCTAAATCATCTGCCATATCGATTACTTGACGAATTGTTGAGTTATTATCAATTGTGAAGGATTGAATGGCATCTCTAAGTCGTATTTTGTCCGCAATTGATGAGATTGAGAAATCTGTCAGTTTTATGAATTGGTTAAACTGGTTGCTCTGATATAGCCGAATGCATGTCTCAATTTTAAATAGATGCTTAATCAAATCATCTCTGTTCGAGCCAGGTTTTCCTTCATCTTCTGCAAAATTCTTTTTATCATCAAGTAACTGATCTTTATCTACATATAATTTAGAAATTAAATCGTACGGCAGAGACAGCGCGTATGCATGGATTTCAGGGTAGTTATCAATATATTCTTGCTGGCCTTTAGTAGGCTTAACAGCAGCACCTACATGTTCAAGAACTTGTGATAATGTTTTCTCAGATGTATCAAGCTCAGGATCATTTTCTTTGAGGTGTCTCCTTACTTTATTCCGTAAGAATTCAAGTATTTTATCTTTGTCGTAAATCCTCATCAGTTCAGGGAAGTTTGCTTTATCCGCTATAAGGTTGTGAGTTAGATTAAGTTCTTTTACAAGGGTATTGTCTTCAAATTCCCATCCTAAATATTCCCTCACAGGATCTATATTCAAATTAGCAGAGTAAATAAATTTGATGTCACCAGACTTAACAACGCCATTTTCATCCATATTTGGGGCAGAAGCATCATCTGAAGGCTGCTGAGTTAATCCATCAGTTCGTATTTTATTTGCAAGGTTAATAATTTTTCCTGGATTACGCCTATTTTGAAGCTTCTGTACTTCTACCACTCGCTTTGGTTCAGTATCGATATATGTATCAAGATTGCCCACACTCCCATCGTATATTGATTGCATCGCATCACCAAAAAAACCAACCACATTTTCTTTCGGTGATTTCTCCATATCTTCAAGCAAAATTTTAACGACTAAAGGGTTGGTATCTTGATACTCGTCAACAAAAATGAAAGGAAATTTATCTTTTGTGATAGAGCAAAGTTTCTCATATTTTTCATACATTTGAGAAGCAAGAAGTATAACTTCATCATGGGAAATAATCCCCTTTGCCAATCTCAAATATTCTTTGTATTGAATGGACTCTATGTCATCAAAGAAATCAGCCTCAACACTTTCTACATTTGGAATTTTTATTTTTGATTGAGTGGGATCATTTATCATTTCCACAAGTGTTTCTTTAAGCTCTGACTGGAAGTTCCTAATATTAGCCCATAAGAAATCATGAATAGTTGAAACATGAATACTGTCATAAGAAATTCGATCTTCAATCTCATCTACTGCGGCATTTGTATAAGTTATACATCCTATATTAAAAGAAGGATACTTGTCGGTGACAGCATGTAATACTTCTACGAGAGAATATGTTTTACCACTTCCTGCTCCACCACTTAACAAAAAGTGTTTCTTTTCATTTATTAGATTGACGATTTGATTGGCTTCTTCTGACAGTTTCTCTAAAGAGAATTTTGGCGCAACCACAATAGCCCCTCCTTTATATATAAAGGAACTTGCCAGTTAGAAAACTTCTCACCAACTTCATTCGTCTCACTATTAAGGAGAATTTCAATTGCAAGGGACGGTTTGCTACCAACAGCACTGTCTGCAAAATCATATGGATCAATAGTGTCAGACGTAAATGCGTCCAAGTGTTTTTTGACTAACGAAGGAAACGCCTCATGTCCCACGCTAAGTATCGATCTGTTCAAGCTAAAAAATGCATCTTCATAACTTCTTGCATAATAGCCGTCTTCTTCAACTTGGTAGACGATTTTTAATAATCCATCAGCAGACTGCTGCCACCCCGTACCATCTTCAGATTTGCGTAAAGACTTATCCTCTAAAGCTAAGTTTTTGTAGAAATCCAAATCCTTTGTTCCAAAGAAAAATTTTAGAGAAGCATTGGAGGTTTGCGAGGCATCTGTGTCTGAAGGACGGCATTTGTCACGTTTTGTTTTCTCAGGGTCTTTTTCATCCGGCACTTCTTTGTTGCTGTCTATATCAGTAATTACAAGCGATTTAATTCCAATAAAATCAATAAACTTCTCAAAAGTTTGAGAATGCGCACCAACCTCAACAATCGATATGTTTTGTGATAAGAGTGGTTGTTCTTCATCACCACAGGGTTCCTCTTGATCTATTTTTTTCATCATTGCAGGCAATATTATGCGCTCAGTATCTCCTTCTATGAAGATAGCTTTATCTGCAAAAAAGAGTTCTGCCCTATTGAGAGTAAGATACTGCTTGAGGAAGCGATAAGCTCGCTTCAAAGCTTTATCTTTGTCAGGATCATCATCGGCACTGTACGCTTTTTCAAGGTCTTTAAGATTTTTTGCGTCGACCTGTTGAGCTTGAGCCGATTTTTTCAGGTACTTAATATCATCAAAACAACTTTCAGAAACGATGTGGGAAGAGTGTGTTGTGATTACAGATTGTAGATGTATTTCAAGTCCATCTTCTCGCAATCTGTTTTCCTTTAACAACGTCTTGATGTTGTTAATAAACACATACTGCATTTGTGGGTGAGTGTGAGCCTCTGGCTCCTCTATAAAGAGTAGATTGATTGCAGCGGGTTTTTCCTTAACCGAGCGCCTCAGTCTACTCATCAGCATTTCAATTTCAAAGATCATGCTGATCAAATTCATATAGCCTAAACCATTATAATGCTCTGGTAAGTCATGCTGCTGCTGTGCATACATGACCGTAGTATTACCTTCAAGTAACTCTCTATGTTGTAAAGTTGAAGCTATTTTAAGATCAGTGTCATTAGGACTTATCCCACCAAACTTATTAACTTTTTTAATGATTCCCGCAAACATCTTTTGGTAAATACCACTAAGTTTACCATCAGTTTTTCGTAGTTCGTGTTTAAACTCGTCAGACGCCTCTTCCTGTTCCTCAAACTCATCGACTTGTTTGTAGAGACTTGATGTCTGATTAGATAATGTTTTGTCATTTTGTTTATTCGTTACACTTCTTTTGGCACTGATAAGTTGAATTGATAGGATATCTCTAAGATTTATGCGCTCTTTTCGAAGATCGATGAATTGGCTATGGTCACTATACAGAAGGCTTTTTCTGGCGATAGATCCAAAGTAATCTGGCAGCTTTTCTTTCAGGAAAAGATCGGGCTTGTTGTCGAATTTTTCAGCTTCAGTTCGATAATCGGATTTCATTTCCGTTAACTTTTCAAATGAAATTTTGTACTCAAAAGAAAGAACAACGGTATTATCATCCGGGTCTAAGCTCATGATCAACGGGCTTATCATTGATAAATCATCTGAACTCGAATAATTAATGTAGAGTTTTAACTCAATTCCCAGAGGGGAGTAATCTTGTTCAGAACCTATTTCATCTTCATCAGATAATATCTTTTGAAGTAAAAATTTGAGATCAACATTAAAATCTTCAAAAGATATCGCCTTAGACTCTGATTGGATTACCAGTTTTTCTAAGCATGTGAGAATAGAAGTCTTCCCCGTATTATTTTTACCGATCACAAGGGATAGATTATCCTCTAAATCCAAACAAAAATGCTTCAATAATCTGAAGTTTGAAATTTCAATCCTTGATAACCTCATAGTTCCTCTTAATTATACAAAATTATTACGGCAGATCATTAAGTAAATCCAATAAACCATTTAGGCACTTTCACTCATTGTTTCACAAAGATGCTGCATACTCTGCATAAAGGCAGCCTTGAACGCTTCATCATTGGCAAACATTTTATAAAACTCCAGATTTTCTTTTCGCCGCTGTAGCATAACCTCTTTGGCAATTTTTTCGAAAGCAAGTTTTTGGTTGTGCGGATCAGGATTATTCTTGTATTTCCCCTCATAGTCAGGATGCGCTTTCATTGAATCTGCTACGCTTACCAGAACTACTCGTTGTTCTTCAGGGGTTGTGCTCCACCCCTGGAACCAGCGCTCATTAAAAGTACGGACTATTTCATCCAATGGATTAAATTCTTTTTCACCGCCATGCGCACCGCGTGGATTTGGATTTTGCGGATCAAGCTCTGAGCCAGTCTCATCTAATCCAATTGATTGATTAAGTTTAAATCGCTGGAGCCCGTAAGAACTCAAATCAACAGAATCCAATAGTTCATCCAGCGCATCAGCACCCGGATCTTCCACCTTCAACTTTGGTATTAAAAATTTCAGGAACCAAAATAGTTTTTCCCACTCAACTATTTCATAAGGCATGATGGCAGCCATTTGGCCATAAATTTTTACGAATTGCTTCGCCTTAATTTTGAAATCAGCCTTTTCATCGTTATCCAACCCAATATCGTTATTAAACCTTGCTGCTGCCGTATCAATAATTGGACTAAGTGTTTGAGCATCTTCATCGTCGAAATAGCGTTTTACAAAGTCTTCAACCTCATACCATTCATAAACACCGACATCACCCATTTCATCTTTGAGCTCATGAAGAACATTTATATCAGTGGCTTCTGATAATGAAGTTGCAGTGTAAAAAGGATCAAAAGATTTTTTAACATCATCTATGGAGTTAAAAAAATCTAAGATAAACAGGTCTTCTGTCTTTTTACCCAGTCTGGGTGCGGAGCGATTAAGCCGCGACAATGCTTGCACACATTGAACATATGCAAGTTTTTTATCCACGTACATGGCACAAAGCTTCGGCTGATCAAAACCTGTTAGATATTTATTCGCGACAATAAGAAGGCGGTATTCATCTTCATTTACGCCTTTAGGCTTTGCCTCTCCGACATAGTTTTTATCAAACATTTCTTTGGTATCATTGTCCGAAAAACCATTAATGTCGCCTTCCGTATACTCAATGCCATCAACCTCTTTGGTTCCAGAAAAAGCGACAAGTGCTTTAAATGGGTTTCCGTGCTTTTCAAGGATACGAGAAATTGCTTTGTAATAGCGAATAGCCGTTTCAATGTTTTGAGTGACCACCATGCCTTTAGCCTTGCCTCTTAGCTTTTTAGCATTCACGACCTGGGGAATGAAGTGCTCGAGCATTATATTTGCTTTAGTATTTATTGTTTGCTGGCTTCGCTCAACATATGCCCTTAACTTTTTCTGAGCTTTTTTGGTGTCAAACTCAGGGTTGTCGGCAATAGATTTTTGTATCTCGTAATAGCTCTTATACGTGGTGTAATTTGCCAAAACATCGAGAATAAAACCTTCTTCAATCGCTTGCTTCATTGAATAGAGATGGAAAGGTTTAAACGAACCATCTTCCTGCTTTTCGCCGAATTTTTCCAACGTGGTATTTTTCGGCGTGGCTGTAAAAGCTAAATATGAAGCGTTGTCACGCATTTTACGTGAACGCATAGCTTTGAGGATTTTGTCCTGTGCATCTTCTGCATCTTCATCATCATCGGCACCCATGGCACGATTCATATTGTCATGGGCCGATCCTGATTGGGAGCTATGTGCCTCATCGATAATTACAGCAAACCGCTTATCGCTAAGATCAGCTATGCCCTCTATGATAAACGGGAATTTTTGAATGGTGGTGATAATAATTTTCTTACCATTTTCCAGTGCGGATTTTAGCTCAGAAGATTTATGAGCCGGGGCAACAATATTCTTAATCTCAGAGAATTCTTTAATGTTATCACGAAGCTGCTTATCAAGAAGTCGTCTATCCGTCACAACAATTACAGAATCAAACAAAGGCTGATCCAGCCCCTTGCTACCATGTAAGTCCGCAGACACAGGGTAAGTTTCAATTAGCTGGTACGCCGCCCATGTAATTGAATAGGATTTTCCCGAGCCTGCCGAATGTTGAATCAAATATGTATGTCCAACCCCATTCTCAGACGCATGGGCAATAAGTTTGCGGACAACAACCATCTGGTGATAGCGCGGAAAAAACATTGTACGCTTAGTAAGCTGCATTTTGCTTGTACCATCCAACCGAACAAAATGCTGGATAATATTAGCAAGGCTTTCTCTGGTAAAAACTTCTTCCCATAGATAAGCCGTTTTATGACCATTTTCGTTGACTGGATTACCTTTGCCATGATTATCACCTTTGTTGAAAGGTAAAAAGAAAGTGCTTTTTCCGGCAAGCTTGGTGGTCATATACACTTCATCAGTGTCCAACGCCATATGCACAAGACACCTACCAAAGCTAAGTAGTGGCTGATAGATGTCTCTATCTTCCCGATACTGCTTTTGTCCATGATAACGCGCGGTCTGGCCTGTCCATGGATTTTTGAGTTCAAGAGTTATCAAGGGAATACCATTGATAAACAGCACCATATCAATTTCTTGCAAAGGATTAGATTGCGAATAATGCACCTGCCGTGTGCAGCTAAAAATATTCTCTTCAAAATTCTGTTTAACTGCTTCACTGCTACTGGCAAGGGGTGCGGGATACATCAAGTTAAAATGTGCGTCATCAATGCTTAAGCCCTTTTTAAGCAGATGGAGAATGCCATGTTTTTTGATGAGGCGATCAAATCGCTCTAATATCTTACGTGGCCAGTCGTTTGGGCTGTTTGATTTGAGCTTGTCCAGCTCCTCTTTATGGGTTTTATCTAAAAATTCCCAGAAAAAATGCTCATCAATAGCGTATTGCATATTAAAATCGGTCGGAAACCCGATTTTATAGCCTAATCCATGGTTAGTTGCCTGCTCACCCGCATTCAGTTCTTCAGAGCTAATTCCCGTTAGGGACTTCTCTATTGCTGCTTCCAGTGCCTGCTCGTTTGTTTGGCTAACCATATTCACTCCTAACTACGCAACTTTAATTTTCCCCGTAACAGCATTATTAATCAAAGTAGTTTTATACTCTTTTAATTTTTCGATTTGAGATTCCTGAACGTTTATTGCTTTGTCAATTTTATCTGTCTGCTCAGAAAGATAGGCAACTATTGAATTCTGCTCATCAAAACTTGGGAAACCCATTTTCATATTTAAAAACATATGTCCATAAAATCTAAGCCGAGACGAGTGTAAACCTGTCGATACTTGATTATAGTGCTCAATGTACTTAGTCGTTTTTAATAAATATTCCAAATACACAGGATTGAAGGTGTTTTTATTTTGCTGCCTAAAAACGCCATATGATGGGCTTACGATTCCAATTCTATCCGAAACACCTAAAGCACCCATCCATGCCCACATTATATTAATAACCAAGTCATTTTCTATGCAAATTTTAGAACCAGTATAATCTTCTGCCATGAACATACTTACATTCTTTTCAGACCGGGGGGTGACGCCAGTCATATGAGAAACAGAAAGAAGCTCCTCCTGTCCAGTTTTCGATCTCTGATCTACCTCTTTAAACAAGTATTTTGCTCTCTTAATATCCCAATGTTCCGGTATTCTTCCGATCCAATCAACACCAGTATCTTTCGTAGGTACATTTAGGTTCAGGCCTTTGGTGACGGATTTTTGGATAATGATCTGCTTACGCTCTTTTAATAGGACAATTTGTTGCTCCTTAATCGCAATGGCTTTATCAATTTTTGCAGTTTTTTTATCTAAAAAATTAGCAATAACAGTTTGTTCACCTTCGTTAGGCAACCATATCCAAGTACCTTTTAGGATAGCTTTTGTGATGCTGTAAACCTTAACTCCTTTGACTTTACTTCTAATCTGAGACCGATAAGAGATAGAGTCACATACATATGCTAAAAACCTTTTATTAATTCCCTTAATAGGTCGCGCAATGACAGTATGATATCCAGCAAAAACATCTTTATCTGATGTCAAATGGGTAAAATTACCTGAACCCTCGATATCTTCCGATGTGTCAGCAAAAATAAAATCCCCCCTATTCAAAAGGGATTTTGGTGACCTCTTTAAATAGTCCTCGCCAACGCAGTGCAGCTCATTCTTGTCTGGATCAACTTCAAAGCCATATTTAGAATGAATTTCTCCATAATTTACACATGGGATACCTTCATCTTGTAAATTTTCTTTGGTAATGCTTAGCCCTTTGCTAAAGCTAAAAAGATTGCGAAACCTCTTTATATTCCAGTGTTCCGGTATTTCCGCAAGCCATTCAATACCGGAATCTTTATACCTTTGGTATTTATACATTGCTGGTAATATGACCATGGTTACGCCCCTTTCACCTCAGCCACTTGGACTCCTAAAATTTGAGCAATTAAACCTTCAGATTTTTGCTCAAGAGCAACAATATCATCAGCGACCTCTTTAAGAGAGCGCAATGGTTTCTGATAATAAAAATGTTTATTAAAATTAATCTCATAACCGATTTTTATACTATCAAGATTAATCCATGCCTCTTGAACATGTGGCCGAACTTCGACAAGAAAATATCGATGAATTTTATCTTCTAAAGGAATTGATTCTGCATCTCGCAAATCCGTGTTTGGTTCATAGATGATATACTGACCTTGTTTTTCAGTCCGATAATAACCAAAATCAGCAAGATCTTTCTCATCATACCCAAGGTGCTCCAAAAGTTTTGATAGTTTATCGCCAGAAAATTTAACAACCTTTTTAATAACCTTGGCCGCTGTTTCATCATACCAACTTACAGCATTAAGGATTGCATTCTTTTCAGGAGCAGCAAGTTTAATTTTCTGTTCCTTTAAGACGCTACCAACTTTATCTTTAAATACATTGAAATCATCAAAATCTTGATCACCAATTTTTACCAAAAGAATTTGGGCTGCTTCAAAAATATAACGCAGCTTCTGCCAGTATTTATAATCAAGAAGCTTTGCTTTTGCTTTGGCATTAAGACTGATATCATTGTCTTCACACCATGCCATAACATCTTTTCTGATAGATTTCAGGAAACCCTTTTCATAGACATCATCACCATGCTCAGCAAACAAATGTTCCATGATTTCACGTAAGGTCTTGTCAAAACGCAAAGGTTTGATGGCATCCTCTGTGAACCTGGCTTTCCGGCGATCCGGCCTTTCAATATTGACCTTGTAATAGCCAAAGTCTTCATTATCAAAGACCTGACTGGCAATGCCAACTGGATCATTGTTTTTATCCAGCTTCCGTTCAATAGAAGTAAAATCGAGATATGTCTTCGCAATTTTGTCGATATGTTTTTGGGAAAACTCACAATTCTTATCGCCTAAGTTTTTGCGGAGTTTACGGTACATCAAATTAGCATCAATAAGCTGCACCTTGCCTTTACGGCTCTCAGGTTTGTTGTTGTTCAGCAGCCATATATAGGTTGTGATGCCTGTGTTATAAAAGAAATTGTTTGGGAGCTGTACAATGGCCTCTAACATATCATTTTCAATGATATAGCGCCGGATATTACTTTCACCTCCGCCTGCATCACCTGTAAATAGACTTGATCCATTGTGCACCGATGCAATGCGGCTTCCTTGTGGGCTCACTGACGGTGATTTCATTTTGCTTACCATTTCCATTAAAAACAGAAGCTGGCCATCGCTTGAACGGGGAGCGGCATCCGCCAGCTCCTCATTCCCCCAATAATCGGTAAGCTTGACCTTAAAGCGAGGATCAATAATGTCTTTACCGTCTTTGATGTTCTTGACCTCTGATGCCCAGCTTTTGCCATAAGGAGGATTAGACAGCATAAAATCAAAACGATCTGATGAAAATTCATCGGTTGAAAGAGTTGAACCAACCCTGATATTTGCAGGATTGTTGCCCTTAATCATCATATCCGATTTACAAATTGCGTATGTCTCATCATTGATCTCTTTACCGTAAAGATAAACGTCACGAGTAGCACCGATGCTGGGATACTTCTCTTCTATGAATTTTTGAGATTCTGTCAGCATTCCTCCACTACCGCAGGCAGGATCATAAACAGTAATCGTCAGTGGCAACTCATCTTTAATCGGATCAAAGACAAGGTGTGTCATTAGCTCAATAACCTCACGCGGGGTAAAGTGCTCCCCTGCTTCCTCATTATTCTCTTCATTGAATTTACGGATCAGCTCTTCAAACACATATCCCATACCAAGATTGCTTAGGGCTGGAAGTTTATTACCATCAGGGTCTTCTTTGGGATTAGGCGTAAGATTGATATACGGGGAAACAAATTTTTCTAAAACTTCTAAAAGAACATCTTTACCAGCCATATGGCGTATCTGAGCTTTGAGATTAAAGCGGAAAATGATTTCTTTGACATTTTCGCTGAAACCATTGAGATATTCTTCAAAATTGGCAAGGAGTATTTGCTGATTGTTGGTTGCAGTATTATATAAGCTCTTTAATGTCCATTTAGAGGTATTGAAGAAGACGTATCCTGAGGCGGCTTTGAGAGGTTCATCGTCCAGCTCAACCGCATTCATTTCATCTTTTTGAAATTTCACCTCTTCAAGGACAGCATCTTTGGTTTCTTCAAGGAGGGTATCTAAACGGCGGAGTACCACCATTGGCAGAATGACATCTCTATATTTGCCCCGTACATATACATCACGCAAACAATCATCGGCTATATTCCAGATAAAGGAAACCAGTTTATTATGTACAGAATGATCCATTAATCACCTTTTATTCATTATTATTTGGGGTTCCGTGCCTAATGATCATTTTTCTGAAGAATGGCTTACATCTACCTTGAAAGAATGATGTTTTTATGCCCGAAACATTATTATTGATCAATCACTAACAACTCATAGCACTGAAAGCGCCAAATCTAAAGACAGATATGAAAAAATAGGTAAAATAACATCCATAAAGAGCCATAACCACCACAAGGTGGCATATCACGCCTCCAGGGGCGTTCCCTTGGTCGTAATCCACTGCCGAAACAGTGGTTGTGGTTGAACGGTGGACTATGTCAAAAAAGAAACGCCCTCAAGACCGAATTCAGAAGCCAGGACTATTATTAATAGTTATCACCACCCTGAGCCCAAAAAATCATATAGATATTGTCAATATTTATGAAAAAATCCGGAAAAAACCTTCCTCAAACTCAATATATAATTGTCAAAATATATTGAGTTTGAATTTCATAATATTCAAGTATATCAATGCCCCGTCGTTATCAAACTTGAAGACGAAACATGGCCGTTAAAGCTACTTCATGGGAGCGGTAATATTTTTAGCAATTCTTTTGCATTCTCACCAATTTTTTTAAAATCAATCCCTTTTTGAATTTGGCCAGCGTTGATTCCAACCAATCGACCAAAGTCATTGTCACTCATTACCTCGTCTTTGGACAACACCCCATCATCATTATAATCAAAGCTGTGAATAATGGATGACGATGTTATGGGCAGAATAAGGATTGCACTGAGGTTAACGGCAGCCATTTCACCTGCCTCAACTCCCTCTTTTTGATTTTCAACAATTGCCCATTTAATCATATTCCTTTGAAATCGTGCAATTTCCGCTAAAGATAGTTTTCGATCACCTGATTTGTCAATGTATTCCCAAACCAAATCATATCCACATTTTATATCAGTGCATTCCTGATCAATTTTTTTAATCAGAGATTCCACTTCTCTTACATCCGCAGCATACATAACATCTTCCATGACCAATTCAGCATACTGTTTTTTGGAATCCTCAAAGCCATTTTCAACAGCTTTCCGTGACCACTTTAATGCCTTCGGGAGATTCCGTTGAACAACCAAACCTTTATGGTACATTTCGGCAAGATTATACTGAGCCACTGGAATATCATCTTCAGCCATTCTTTCAATAGCATCAAAAGCCTGTTCGTTACCATTCTCGGCAGCCTTTCGATACCAAAAAATCGACATTAAATTATTTTTTTCTACACCATCCCCCCATTCATATAATTTGGCAATTGCAAACTGGGCCTCAACATGATTTTCAGCTAATTCTGCAATCCTGTCTAAAGCTTCTCCAAATCCATCTCTAAGGAGATTGGTATATATTTCTATCGCTTTTGAGATATCCTTTTCAACTGCCCAACCATTTGCATAGCAACTTCCAAGAAAAAACTCGGCATCAGTATTTCCAGATTTAATGGATTTGTTTAACCACTCAATCCCTTCTTCGTTTTTTCCTTTATGCATATGCGCTATTGCCAAATATAATTGGGCTTTTAGGTCTCCATTTTCCGCCTTTGTAGTGCATTTTGAAATGGTCAAATCCCAATTACGCAAATTATATGCGTCTTCGCAGTAATCTTTTGATTGATCATTACCATGCCCCGAATTCAGGCCCTCAGTTTCATTAATATCTTGGACATGGATTACACTCTCATCGGCAAACCCTGATGAAAACGCAAATACACATAAAACCAAGCACATGTGGATGAATATCATTTTCATCATTTCCCCCTTTTATTGAGGCTTCTTATCGGGATGCATGATGGTTGATCAAAAAGCCGATAGGCAATGTTAAATGGGCAAATTACAGCAAATCCGCTATTTTTCACGGATTACACCCTCCACATGGTCGATACCCTGCTTTCAAAGCAGTTTCCCGACTGTCAAATACCTCTGTGCAGTTCTTGCAGTTGAAGTGCTCACATGACGATTGATGGAACACCATGGATCGGGTATTGCCATGATACACCCCTGATACCGCCTTAGGCTTTGATGTACTCCTTGCACCCTGTCGATAATCCCACGGCGGTATAGGGTCCGAATGTGACCACAAACCGATTTTTGCGTCCCTTGCCTGGGCCTCCAAATCAGCCCATTCCTGACAGAAGCTGTCTTTGCAGTACCGGTGATATACCCAAGCCAATCCAGCCCTGACAATCTCCTCATTGACGCATGTACCGCCGACATAGACCATGCCCACCACTCGTCGGTGCTGGTCTATGTCCTTTTGAACCACCCGAACCTGCTTGCCGTACACCATACCTGATACAAATTTCTTTGCCCGATTACCAAAGTCCTGACCTGATTCCGGGCAGTCGATACCGTACAGCCGAATCTTGTATTGAGTCCGATCCTGGAGCACTGTTATGGTGTCACCATCGGCAACTTTGACAACCTTACCGGTTAAGGTCTGGGCATTTAGGCTGCAAACCAAAAGGATAAAACTCAGCAGGACAGCCAGCAGGGTTCTATGTGCAATTTTATGGATCAAATTTTGATATCTCCTGATGGTATTATATTGCATGTCTCAGTCTTCTGGTCAAACACGATGAACGCCTTGCCTGCATGCAGCTGATTCAAGACCTGCTGGATCTTCGTATTCAAGGGTATCTCTGATTCGCCATAGTCAGTGCCATCCCTGGTGACAAACTCATGTATGACCCCTTGGAGGGCTTCAGGACTGAGTTCATTGAATGGAATAATCAGGCCACTTGCCAGCCTGTTTTTATTCATGGGTTACCCCATTGATCTGGTCCCTGAGCTTGCCTGAAGTTTTGAATGTAACAACCCTTCGCTTTTCCAGTGTCATGTCTTCCCCAGTGGCTGGGTTTCTGCCTTTCCTGGGAGCTTTGTCATTCACCTGGAACCGGCCAAAGCCAGATACCATTACATTTTCACCTGATGCGAGTGTGGATTTCATGACTTCCAGAAGAGATTCTAATTCATATCTGGCTTCGGCTGGAGAAATATCGAGTTGCTCTGATATTTCGTTGATGAGGTCCGATTTGGTTATGGCCATTTTTGTGAAAAGAGTCCTTTATGAATGGTTAATGCCGACAGGGTTTGATATCAGAATGGAGATTCATATTCAGCATCGGGTATATAAGAAGCATGTGATAACCACTATTTCAAAGAAAAGCCCCACATTATTCAGCTGTGGGGCTTTGCTGATCGCGTGAGGAGATCACCATCAGCTTTGCGTGTTATAAGCCACCTCGCAATGGGCTATCTCATGTCAAATCAACAGAAAACGTGTTATTTTGACATAAATCATACCTTTCAAAGAACCCTGACTTTGTCAAGTAATTTTTAGGGTGTTGGTCACACTTTGTGAATCACATTGGTGACAACACCCCAGATCTCAAATGCCATATCGGGTTTGATTTCTATAGGAGCGTACCGGTCATTTTCTGGTTCAAGAGATGGTATTCCGGATCTGATTCTCAACCGTTTAACTGTCAAATCACGTCCACAACCGCAATGACAATCTTCTTGTCAACTACCTCCACGGATCTATCAACGATCAGGATATCACCCCGGATATATACCTGCCTTGATCATGGACTCCCAACTTACACGGACAAAGAAAGTGGCAGCTGGGTTTTTGATCAGGTGTTCATTCAGATCCAGTTTACCTTCGATGTAATCATCTGCCGGAGAGGAAAACCCGGCTTCGATGGATGTCATGTAAAAAGGTAAGGCTATTTCTGTGGTCTGGTCCGGGGTGTAGATTTTATTCATATGATATTTTAATCCATTGGCTACAATATTTTATTGTATCTTTGTGGTTTGATTCTCCTTCGAGTATTGCCATAATGCTCTATCCAGAGTTCTCATATCAACACCGGTTTTGTTTGCCAAAAGACGGCAAAAATTAACATACGTCCACCAAAAATCAAAAGTGTATTGTTTTGGCACTTCAAGGGAAACTGACCAAAGAGCCCGGAAGTCTATTATTGGATATGGGTCAGTATGAAACAGGTGTAAAATCACTGATGCTGTGGGCCAGGAAACTCCGTCCAGTAAATTCAAAACTTCGATCCGCACTCTTTCATTTTGGGACTTAAAGGCAAGTCGAGTGATCTCAGATACATATTCTTCCGAGTTTTTGATCGCATGCTTTGAACTTCGAGGTGCTTTCCAAAATGCAATTTTTATCAGCTGTCCTTTGGTAAGATATCCACGGTGGGAAACCTGATCCTTCATATCAATCAGTTCAGTCTCACTAAATTGATACTGATACCGCCTTGCTATGATTGGTATCTCATATTTTTCAAATTTTAAGAGTGGGTTCATTGCCATCCAATGCACTTACTGTTTATTCTCCTACCATCCTATCTGCAAGAACTTCACCGGTCTTCTGGGATATAACAATGGTACGGCTTGCTCCGATACAATCGTGATTTCCAGGCGGATGAGCCACCCACACCTTTTCATCTTTGTCCCAGGAAGGCCAGTATACGCCATCGATATGCCCGGTATGCTCTTTCAATTCTCCAGCAAGCCGTTTGCCCAACATGGCATACACCTGTTCTTTTGAAACTTTATCAGCCATGAATCCCCTTTTTGATTATGTCTTTCACCTGGTCATAGAAGTCCGGTGCTTTTGCTGGCACTCCGGCCGGCTACATTTAAAACCATGATATCCCAATCTATTATCCAGTCAAGGTTGTTTGGCTCTGCTATGCATAATACGCAGTAGAACCCTCAAACCGGTGTGCCTGGGCATCTGCTACCAACAAAAAATCATCCAGAAAATCAAGAATCCCGGCAGGCAGATCCAATGCTCGGTCTGGAATAGCATCCGTTTCATAATTACTGAAGCCAATGTCATCGGTGACGTGCCGATCCAGGTAATGAAAGAAGACCTCCACCTGATCCAGAATGTCCCAGGGAATTAAATCAGGGTCCAGGGAGCACAGGGTGTCATATACGCCCTGCTCGATCAACGCAAGCCCGGCCTTCCGGTAATCCATTGATTGGCCGGATAATTCCTTATGGCCTATATGGATACGTCCCACCCGGATGATGAACCTGTTTAGTTTGTGTAAATCTGGCATCATGGGGCCTTTCAAGCTGGCTTCTGTGTTCTATGCTGCCCGGTGATTTTATTTATGGCCAGGCTGAGTAAACTTTTTTTGGATCTTTTATATGAAAGAGCATGTTCCAAAGTCAAGCATTGAAATGGTATCCATTGTTTTTTGACGGCCGTGAATATTTTTGTTTGGATAATTATTGCTGAGCGGGAAAGAGGTCACCTTTTTTCGCTGAATGAGTTCCTTTTCCTTTCCGGCAAACATATCTGTCATGAATAAAAAGAGGTTCTCACTGAGGTTCATGATAGCGAACCAGTAAAAATGAATAATACGATCCCGCAAATTTACGGCAGTTTTCGCAATTGTCAGTTTGAGCATTTTTTTCCTCAGCATGTAGCTCAAGCTCAAGAGCCTTCTTGTTGCGACCGTTTATTTTTAGCTATGATAGGCCCGGTAAAAGTTTTCAAAAGTAAAAATAGGATTGCTCATTTGCCAGTGCGCACCGGCAAGACCCTTGCTTGCAAGCGGTAATACTTATTGGCCCAACATCGGGTGCCTCTATTGAAATTGAATCGGGCAGCCTCCTTGGAGTCGCGAGTTTCGGAACCCCAAAGTTCCCGTCCTGTGAGTTTGATCAGCGGTGTTATGTGATAAGGTTCTTTTTCATCAAATAATGCTGCCAGTTCATCCTGACTGGGCATGCGCCAGTCGGTATGGCCAGCACCGCTGTAATTTTGACAATAAGCGCAAGCGTTGTCCCAATATATATTACTTCCATTGTCTTTTGAGGCCCACATCAGGCCGGTTTTGATATCGGTGACAGTGCCATCGTTGTTGTTTTTGTAACGTGCCAATCTTCTCTTCGCTGCCTCTATTCTCCTCTTCTCTGCCTCTATTTCCTTTGCCCACCGTTTTTCATTTGCCTCTACCTCACTGTACACTTTCAAGGCAGCGCTATAAAATTGGCCCTTTTCCCCGGCTTTATCGAGGTATGTCTCCAGATTTCTCTTGGCCTCAACTGCCTGACGGGTAGCGGCAAGGTAGCGACCGTACTGGTAATAATAGTCCACCGGCAGCTTGATTTTTAACACCGTGATTTTTTTCAGGTCTTGACCAGCCGCCTTATAATCACCTTTGTTCAATTTATCCTCCGCAGACAGCAGCAGTTTATCCGCTTCCATAGCAGGCGGCAAGGCCATTGCCGGAACGATAAAGCCAATAAAAACAAGCAAACTTATTGCCATAATAATTCTTTGAATTAATACATTTCTTGGTTGGATCATTGCTCTTTCTCCTTTTTAAATTTGGAAATGATTCCTGAAACAGAAGGACATCTAAGCCCAATTCTTCTGTGTAATACTTCCATGCTGCAACATTACAACTGTTTCTTCCAGTTGAACAATATATTACCGTACCGTACGTCAAGATAGTTTTATGGACTCATATTCCGCACAATACACTTTAAAAAGAGATCATTTTAGGTAAGAATTTAAGTTTATTTTTGTATCGCCACTGATGGGAATACTAAAATCTGTTATTCCTTTAGAAAAACTATTTTTACGGTAAACTGACATCTTATATGCATCGAGACTTATATTTCTTACATATGCGGGAATTTCTATAGTTTTTTGAAAAGAAGGTGACAAACGAAATTGCATTTCCACCGGATATTTTATCTTTGTAACAACATCATTTTTAGGATAGCCATTGACAAATGTAACCTCAATAGTTTTCTCATCATTTTTTGGACTGGAGTTTGATTCGCCGTCGCATGGAATATAATTTATTTGTGCGAATGAATTAACAACCCTCCTTTTACAATCAGAATAACTCTTATCTTTGATTACAAAATCATATAATTTGTTTTCAATTGTTATTGCCCAGATACCTGCCTCAAGACTTTCTTTTGGAACAATTCTAAATATTTCTTTATCAGAAGAAATATTCGGAATTGGTGCAACTCTCATCATTATTTTTTCTTCTGAAACTCGATATTTCTCCTTCTTTGATTCACCATCAACAATTCGATCAATTTTTATTACAGGAACCCTCTCTCCAATTTTAACTTTGTTTAAAAAAACAATGAATTCAAGTTTTCCGTCTTCAAATAAAATACCAGACAAACTATCCATAAGACCTGCACCGAGTACTTCAATGCCGGAAATCGCCCTACTACTATTTGGGTGTTCGATCATCTCCGTCAATATACCATTTTTGTTTGCATAAACCCCAAAAAACTCAGGTAGTTCTATAGACTCACAATTATTAGCTATTAAAATCATAAAAATAAACGTAGTTATAAAAATTTTATAATAATTAACAATTTTCATCTTTTATAGCCCCCCCCCGCTATTTGGCTTATTAATCTTGATATAATTTCAGAACAACATGCATTTTATATGGAGTACCACTTTCACTTACTGTTTGTTCGCTCACTAAGGTAAATTGTAATTTGCTATATTCTATTGATTCATGCTTTTGAGTGTTTGAAAATATCATAACACTGGTAGTTTCTGTTCCATATGTAACTGGTAATCTTGGTTCAAAGGATTCTGCATTAATTAATTGATACTGATTTCCAAGGTTATCAATCAAGAATGTATTGGGTTTCGAATCCTTATCGACATTCAATTCAATATTGTATTTATCTAAGCTTTTCGATTCCTCACTATTTTTATAAATATAACTTAATATTATTATTATTTTACCATCAGACAAAAATTTCATATCGTTAAATTTAATTTGAATATAGGCCGAATCGTATATATTTTTAGGTTGATTCTCCGCAAATAAATTTGATGCATAAAACATAAACGCCAAAATCACCAAAGCTGATAAGATTTTCTTAAACATTTTTAATCTCCTTTAATTTGCTGAATTAAATTATTCTTTCTGTATTATAATACGGTGCATTTTATCAAACGGAATTACCTCTATAGAAATATTTATATCTATAGCTTTTGAATCTGAATATTTACTCAAAGTGACATGTTGATACTCGGTAATCCGTTTTTTCCCAAGACTAAAAGAAAACTTTCTTCCATATTTTTCCGTCCATTCCTTTTCTCCACAATCGAAGATGAAATTTCCATCTTTATATGCCATCCAAACATTAATTTCTTGATATATGCCATTGCCAGTCTGATTTACAAAGGATACCTGTTTGCTCTCACCGTTAGCTATCCTGAAAGAGAGTGGTTGATAATTTTTAAATTTTCCATAAAAATATAACTGTCCGCCTTCTACAGTAACTTGAAGCAGGTCACCGTAGATTCCTTCTCCTGCGTATATGTGTGCCACTTTCTTTTGATTTGCTATAGCCTCCTTTCTCTCCACGAACAATTTATCTGCCTGCGCCTCTGCTTGAAGTTTTGCTTTAACAAGTCTTTCCTCTGCAATAATTTTTTGTCTTTCATTATAACCTCTCAATACTATTTCACGCTCGTCTTCACTCAACTGATTCCAGTCTTCAAGGGGTATTCCGGCAATTTTTTTTGTGCAACCTATAATATTGAGCGCGAATAGACTTAATAAAATAACAAATAAGAATTTGTAAGTAGATATACTGAATTTCATAATTGTTATCACCTCCTTGTAGAATGGTGTTAGAATAGAAAAAATTTCTCTCCGCCTAACCTTCCCGAAAAAACACTATTTCTATACAATTCAAGATGCCATTTCATTAACAAATCTCTGACAAATGGTGTCGAAATCTTTCATTTTTTTTCTGGTTTATAAATCTTCTTCTTTATTGAAGTTTAAATAATTTTTATACTTTTTTTACCATTAATTTCAACACCTTTTAAAAACAACAGGTATGGAAGCACTTCCCCGGTTTGTAATAGCAAGAGGAACATCAATTAAAATTAGGTCAGGCATCAGCACCGGAAAACTTTAAAAACGGGGTTTCCGGTCAGCCACTAAGTAGGACTATAATTTATCTATGATATCAGAATATTCCTTTTTCCAAACTTTAAATGAGTCCATTAACTTGTCGTAGAAAGTGTCTCTTCCAGATTCATTTTCTCTTCGAAATTTTATTTCGTGCTTTCTATTATTTTTATCTGTAACTTCTATTGAAGGTCCATATAAATGTTTTGATTTTTCAATCAGATTGATTTTGTAGAAAAATATTTCTTCTTCTTTAATGGAACCCCATAATTTATAATTTATTTTGTAGTTAACATCTGTTAGAGTTACCGTTCCTTTAAAGGGTTGGTAATAATATTCTTCTATTAAAATCGTTTTTGATGGCGTTATAGAATTTTCCAATAATGTATATCTTTTTTCTTGTTCTATTCTTCCTTCTTCACTTATATCAATTACTACTTTTGAATTATTTTTAACACTTCTACCAATTTTGTGGTAATAGCCAGATATTTGATTATTATTTAAGTTTAGTTTGTATATAAATAACGGTGCAGATTTCCCTTTCCTTATGGTGCCAGTATGTTTGATGGTTATTTTATTGTCAATCAGTTGGCCTTCAAATTTAAGAAT
The DNA here is from genome assembly GCF_000350545.1 of Desulfotignum phosphitoxidans DSM 13687. Lineage (GTDB taxonomy): Bacteria > Desulfobacterota > Desulfobacteria > Desulfobacterales > Desulfobacteraceae > Desulfotignum > Desulfotignum phosphitoxidans. The sequence continues at coordinate 74,385 of NZ_APJX01000008.1, read as the reverse complement.
TGCTCTATCGCTTTTGGCGTAATAATCCATTTCTCCTTCAAAATGACCCGAATTGTAAGATGTGAAATGAATTCTAAATGGATATATTTTTGAGTTTTCAGTTATCTCCTTTCCAAAGTAGGATTTACCATTTGATAAAATTGAAATAATTATGGGGCGGTCTTTGGTAATTTTCGCTTTCATTTCATCTTGTCTTTGTTTCTCTTCAATCCGAAGCTTTTCAGCATAAAATTTTTGTGATTCATTCAGGAGATTAATGATTTTTTCATCATTAGGAGTTGCAGCAAGAGCATATTGAAGAAATTTTATCGCTGTCACCCACTGATTATCCTCTATCAGTTTAGAGGATTCCGATTTCCAAAACGCGACATTTTTGTTTAGAATGTTGCATGGTTTATATGAGGATTCAACAATTAAATTTCCTGAAGTAGTTCTTCCTTTGCTATCAAATGTTTGACTTGCAAAAGTACCCCAATCAAATGACTTTTTTAATGTATCTTTGTCAATACTGGAATAGAACAAATCAACACAATTGTTTAGGGGTGTATCAGATTCAAGAACGTCGCCGATTCGAATACCAAAAAAATATGAATCCTCATTAAAAGTTAAAGAATAAAGTCCTGGTTCAAATGGTATTTTTGGAACGATAATAATCATTTCAGGATTGTTTTTTACAGGTTTAATTCTAAATTCGACACTATTATTTAGTTTATATTTGCCCAACTGGTGAATATTTAATTGTATCCGTTCACCACCTTTTCTATTATACACTTGTTCTACTTCGCATCGAATATACGAACGCTCATTAATAGAAATTATTTCCTCCAAATTTTTTTGAGTTTTATCAATAATATTATTAGAAATAATGATTGATAAATCTTCGTTAAAATTACGACGGTCTTTTTCAGGTATTTTCTCACCAAGTTCAGTTAGATTCCCATTGTCTAAAGCATATATACCATGGAATTCAGGAATCGGAGTGACAGGCAGAATGGTTATTGGAGATCCCAATAAAATTTTTTGTTGTTCGGTTCCTGTCGATATTCGCAATTTATCTTCTGTAGTCCAACCGTCTTTGTTAAAATGTGTGGTTAAATTAGTCGGTTCGTATTTAAGGACGCGTTGAGGCTCGGAAGACCAATCATCAAATAATGGTAACAAAACGTATTCTGATGTAGGAAATAGTTTTTCAAGTTTGAAAACACCATCCGAGTCAGTTACAACCTCAAATTTTTCATAACCCTTGACTGGTAATGTCTGTTTTGCCAAAATTTTAACATTAGCCATTGGATTGCCTTTGTTGTCAACTATTTTACCTTCGAGTTTAGCAATTGCAGGCAAAATTATTATCGGAGATTGTAAAACAATGTTTTCCCTTACAGGACCACTCATTATTTTGAGTTTATCTTCTGTTGCCCAGCCATCTTGACTAAAATGCGCTGTTAATTTATTTGGAATGTATTTTAATATTCTTTGAGGAGAAAAAGACCAATCATCAAATAATGGTAACAAAACGTATTCTGATGTAGGAAATAGTTTTTCAAGTTTGAAAACACCATCCGAGTCAGTTACAACCTCAAATTTTTCATAACCCTTGACTGGTAATGTCTGTTTTGCCAAAATTTTAACATTAGCCATTGGATTGCCTTTGTTGTCAACTATTTTACCTTCGAGGCCGGAGTTTTTACCACAACCGGCTATCAATGCTAATAAAATAAAAATAGAAAGCGTTGCCAAGTAATTTTTTTTCATTACAGTCCCCTTTCTTAAATGATTTGGACTAATTCAGGGTCTTGCCCAGCAGGTATCAAAAAAATCCAAGCAGTCACTCAGAGAAAATTCCTGATCGCTATAAGCAAAAATACCTAATACATGACTTTCTAAATCGAAGGGTTAGAGATTGATAGCTATCCATCAAACCTCAAGTTAATTGCAACAATCCTATATTCCATGAATTCTCAACCATAGTCTCGATATCATTGATTCTTTCTGAATACAACTATAACTTTCATATCATTCGATTTTTGATGGAGACCTCCCCATACATCTTGAAAAAAGATTAATCTCATTAATGCCAAGAAGCTACCCATGGGCTTCTGAAATTAGACCCCAAAAACTCAGTAGTTTTAATGATTTTACAAATACTGCTGCCTCAGTCATCTAATATCAAATCAATAATTTTACATATTACACATCAGACTATTTATCCTATTATTTCAGGTAGTTATTGACAACATTTTCAAAAAATGTTATAATAATATAACATTTTTGAATTATCATTTGTAATAGTGTTTTTGTGTTCGGGATTAATAACATTAAATAAGGAGATATTATGCAATATGCGCCGAAAAAACAGCTTATGGAAGCTAAAAAGTTGGAATGCGAGGAGAAAATCAAGAAAAAGTTCGACTTAAAACAGCTTCCCACGGTCCAAGTCAACTTAATTCCATTCGCTAAGTTACAAGACGGATATTCATATTTGATAGACTGGTCTGCAATCAAAACACAAGAGCATGAGTTTTGGAGCTATCAATTCAATGAACCTATTGATCCAACTGTTACCTTAAAAGAAACCTATGTTAATTTGCATTATATGTCCAATAAAAATTGCAATTTTCAGCCATATGTATTTGAAGTCTCCGTAGTTATCAATAAAACTAAAATTTCTGCTGGGTTCAATTATCTCGTATCAGGGAATTTTAAAAAAGGTGAATCCTTCGTAGCTGTTCTTGGACTCGAAATTCGTCAGATTTTCAGGCGTATGGGACTATCGTCTTTGCTTAAACTGTACGAGATTGATTGTGGAAAAAACATAAATGCCAAATTTATCCAAACGTATATAATAGCGGATAATCCTGTTTTCATTGGTGCTATATATCCATCCCTTTCTTATGGATACGTTTTCTTCACAGGGGATGAACCCAAAGATAGCATTGGTGCTGATCAATACCTTGACTATGGGTGTGTTCATTTGCGAAGATATTTTAATGATTCCAAAAAATCTGATGTGACGTTGGATGGGATTAAAAAATCTTTCATATCCCCCGATCAAAACACTGCTATTCAACAACACATAATAACATCAAGAAAACGTCTGAAAGGTTCCATAATTAAGAAGATAAGCGTTCTTAAATCTTAAAGCAGTCCGGTAGTGGTAACAATCAATAGGCCTTTTGAGAATTGTTCTCAAGGGGCTTTTGTATTTTTAAAGGGGGGCGCAGTCAAGAAAAGGTATGAAGAAACGGACAAATCAAGAAAATTTCATAATTCTTTAATAAGAATCGACTCTATGTTATGATTTATTAAAGCTTATGGGACACAAAGTCAACAAAGGCAATATATATGAAAAATCCTAATAAAACAGCTGGTATATACATTAGAGTATCGACAATGAATCAGGTTGATAGAGACTCTCTAACAACACAGCAAGAAAGACTTATTTCATACTGCAAAGCGCAAGGATATTCAAATTACAAGATATTCAAAGATGCTGGTTGTAGTGCAAAAAATACGGATCGACCATCTCTTGGTCAATTGATGGATGCCATAAAAGCTGATAAAATCAACTATGTCATTGTTACAAAACTTGATCGAATAACCCGTTCTATAAAAGATTTGATAAATCTCGTTGATTTTTTTGAAAAATTTGATGTGAAATTTATTTCCGTGTCAGAAAGCATTGATACCTCAAGCGCTATGGGTAGATTCATGCAACATCTTTTAGGCATTTTAGCACAACTCGAAAGAGAGATGACTGCTGAAAGAGTCTCAACAGATATGCACCATAGAGCCACAAAAGGAAAATGGAATGGAGGCATAATCCCATATGGATATACAACTCAAGCATTCCTTTTCAAAAGACTCAAATCAAATAATGTTGCTGAAAATTTAGCATTCAGCAAAGCAAGCGAACTTTGCCCTGAGCCTAATAAACTATATCCATATCCTGAAGAGACCGAGATTATTAAATGGATGTTTAATAATTTTTTAGAAAAGAATAGTGTCCGAGAAACTGCAATAAGCCTAAACAATCGTGGGATCAAAACAAGAAACAATTGCTTGTGGGCACAATCAACTGTACATAGAATTTTACGTTCCCCTATTTATGTCGGAAAAATTAGCTACGGTAAACGAAAAACCTCCGTTAATGGAAAATTGATTCCTCAAGAAAAAGACTCCTGGACTATTGTAGATGGTGAACACGAGGCAATTATTTCTGATGAAATCTTTGATAAAGTGCAAGGCCAACTTTCCCAAATTAGCCGGAAGCCTGTAAAGAAAGGAAGGATATATTTACTTTCAGGCCTTCTTAATTGTGGGAAATGCAATGGAAGAATGTCAGGGCATACATTTAAAAAGAAAGAAAATAAAAAATCATACTCATATTACAAATGCACGAATCGACTTCAGAAAGGAAAAACTGCCTGTGAAGGTTTAAGCTTGCCAGCAAATGAACTTGAAGATTTCATTGTTCAAACACTTATGGATCTATCACAAAATCAAACTTTCTTGTCAGACAAAGAAAAAATGATTGAGATGATAAAGTCAAATGCCAAAGAATCAAAAAATAACACTGATGAGATTAACGATATCAACTCTAACATTAATAAACATCAAGAGAAATTAAACACTCTGTTGATAAAACTTGAAGATGGCGTTATCGATGATGAAGATTTTTTAACAAGACACAGAATAATCAAAAAGGAATTAAATAAATTAAAGGACGCAAAATACAAACTGCAAAATTCCATTAAATCAAAGGAATCTGCCATCACCAATCTTGAAATTTCTTTTGATGAAATCTGTTCGTTTGGCTACAAATGGGAAAATCTGACTGAACAAGGCAAAGTTATGCGCTTACGTTCAATTATAAAAGAAATAACTGCAACAAAAGAAGAGATAACAATGGATACCTATATTGACGTAGCGAATCTGACGCTAATGGACAGGGATTCATGGCGGCCACCAGCATGAACTGACAGGGAAACACCGCTTTGATGCCGGCCCTTGCAATGGTCACCCGGCCGTCTTCCAACGGCTGCCGCAGCACCTCCAGCACGTTTCGTTTAAACTCGGGCAGTTCATCCATGAACAGCACCCCGTGATGAGCCAGGCTGATCTCTCCGGGCATGGGCCGGGAACCGCCGCCCACCATGCCGGCATCTGAAATGGTATGATGGGGCGATCGAAACGGCCGTTGTCCGGATTCTTTTTTCCAGATTTCCAGCCCGCCCACCACGGAATATACCCGGGCCACTTCCAGAATCTCTTCAAAGGTCAACGCAGGCAGAATCGTGGTCAACCGTTTGGCCAGCATGCTCTTGCCGGATCCGGGGGGGCCGGTCATCAGAAAATGATGGCTGCCGGCCGCAGCGATCTCTAACGCCCGTTTGGCATGGGACTGGCCCTGGACATCGGACAGATCCCCGATCCCGTCCAGTAAAGCAGACTGAGGCGCATGACGGTCATCCCGGACAAACGGAACGATGTTCTCATGTCCGGAAAAATATTCAACCACCTGGGACAACCGGGAGACGGGCAGGATATCAAGACCGTCCACCATGCCGGCTTCTTCGGCATTGTCCGCCGGCACCAGCAACCCTTTGAATCCTTTTTCCCGGGCCGTGAGCGCCACGGGCAGAATCCCGCGCACGGGTTTGATCCGGCCGTCCAGCGACAATTCTCCGGACAGCAGATATGATGCCATCCCATCGGGCGGGACCAGTCCCGATGCCCCGAGAACAGCCATGGCCACGGGCAGGTCCAGCCCGGAGCCGGTTTTCTGCACATCCGCCGGTGCCAGATTCACGATCACCCGGTCCATGGGAAAACTGTACCCGGAATTGTTCACCGCAGCCCGGACCCGTTCCTTGCTCTCCCGGACCGAAGCTTCGGCCAGGCCGACGATCTGGAACACGGGCAGTCCCATGGAAATATCGGCCTCCACATCCACCACAAAGGCATCAATGCCGTTAATGGAACAGGAACTTGTTTTAGCAATCACGGGATCCCCTTCAGAATGTTGCACGCGGGTTTATTTTATATTTTTTGTGTTTACCAGAATTTACCCTTGAACCAAAGAAAATTCTTATTTGTTTTGCCATATATATTAAAATCAAGTATAAACTTAAGAACTTTCACATTAAAATGTTAAACTAACACAGTCAAAATATATATGAAGCATACAACGTTCAGGCAGCAGACCCTGGCAAAAAACGTGGCCCTGTCCGGAACAGGGGTTCATTCAGGAAAAAAAAATCATATCATGGTCAAACCGGCCAGAGAAAATCACGGGATCAAGTTTAGACGGGTGGATCTGCCCGGAACCCAGGATATTCCGGCCCTGTTCAAACGGGTGGTGGATACCAGTCTGGCCACGGTTTTGGGCGTCAACGGGGCCATTGTCTCCACCATTGAACATCTCATGGCCAGCTTTGCGGGTCTTGGGATCGACAATGCCCTGGTGGAAATGGATGAATACGAAATGCCCATCATGGACGGCAGCGCGAAAGAGTTCACCCGGGCATTTGCTGCGGCCGGTATCGTGCCCCAGGATCTGCCCAGACATGTCATGATCATTAAAAGCCCCATCCGGATTCAGGAGGATGACAAATTTGTGGAAGTGCGGCCGGCCCCGGGGTTTAAAATCACCTGTTCCATTGAATTTGACCATTCGCTCATCGGCAGACAGCGCATCACTTTTGATCGGATCCAGAATGATTTTGAAAAAGAAATCAGCCATGCCAGAACCTTTGGATTCATCCAGGACCTGGAGTTGCTCAAAAGATTCAGCCTGGGCAAGGGCGGCAGTCTGGACAATGCCATTGTGATCGACAAGGATCGGATTTTAAATTCAGAAGGACTGCGGTACCCGGATGAATTTGTCCGGCACAAGCTGCTGGACAGTCTGGGTGATTTTGCTTTATTGGGAATGCCCATACAGGGACATATCATTTCCCACAAATCAGGTCACACCTTGAATCACATGTTTATTCAAAAACTGCTGGACACCAAAGATGCCTGGGAAACCGGACCCGTATCCCGGGGGCAGACCTGCGTATGAATATCACACGTTTGCCCCATAAAACATGGATCTGTCTGTTTCTGACCGGCATTTTTCTGGTGCAGTTTCTGACACCGGCCCTCACCCTGGCAAAGGACAAAGACCATCCGGTTTTAACGGATATCAAACTGGCCAATACCCGGGATGACCTGCTCATCTATTTTGAGGTGGAAAACGCATTTTCGCCGAAAATCATCCAGCGGATTGAAAACGGCATTCTCACCCCTTTTTTGTTTCATATTTCTTTGTATAAGACCGGCGGATCCTGGCTGGATAAAAAAATCACTGAAATCGATATCCAGTCCACCATTAAATACAATTCTTTAAAACAGGAATATACCGTGTCACAGCCCTGGAAAGAAAAAAAACCGCTTGTGACAGAATCCTTTGATGAAGCCAGAGACTGGATGACCCGAATCGACAACCTGGTCGTTGCCCCGCTGACGGACCTGGTAAAAGGTGAAAAATATCAGATCCGGATCAAATCTCAACTAACCCGTGTGACCCTTCCCTTTGCACTGCGCTATGTTTTTTATTTCGTGTCTTTCTGGGATGTTGAAACCGACTGGTACGTCATCAATTTTACTTATTAGCCTTTTTAAATTCACCCATGACAAATGCTTCAGAACAGGCCGGGCAAAAAAAATCCAGGCGTAAAAAAGAATTTGTTTTCATTTTCATAATTCTGGCTGCCGTGGCCGTTCTCACACTGGTTGAAACCAGCATCACCTCACTGGGTTCTGAAATCTCTTTATCCAGCACCGTGGTGATGTTCATTCTCATCAACATCAATTTGCTGCTGCTGCTAACCCTGTTTCTTCTGGTGTTCCGGAACCTGGCCAAACTGTACTATGAAAAGAAAAAAAACGTATTTGGTTCCAAACTCAAAACCCGCCTGGTGACATCCTTTGTCATTCTCGCCCTGGTTCCCACCACGGTGTTGTTTTTCTTTTCCATCCAGTTTATTTCCAACTCCATTGCCTTCTGGTTCAACGCGCCCGTGGAACAAACCCTGGAAAGCTCGCTGGACGTCGGGCAGCAGCTGTATGCGTATATTGAAGAAAAAGACGTTTTTTTTGCCAAGCGGGCCGCTTTTCAGATCGACTCCAGAAAATTGTTGAAAAATGAAAACCACAATGAACTGAGACGATATGTGCAGGTGGTGCAGCGGGCGTTCAACCGGCATGCCGTGGAAATCTATACGCCGGATGCCAAACGGGTCAGCCTGTCTCTGGCCAATGAACTGGAGCATCTGTATTTCGGGATTCTCACCACGGCTGAACTCAAAAAAATCCCTCCGGACCGGGCCAGTACCACCATTTACCAGACTTTTGACCAGGGAGAATTTTTACGAACAATTTCCACGATTCCGTTTAACGTGTCTTTGGACAAAGCCGAAGGGTTCATCGTGGTCACCACGCTGATTTCCAAAACCCTGTCTGAAGACCTGACCGCCATTCTCAGCGGCATGGAAGAATATCATCAGCTGAAACTGACCAAACGGCCGGCCCAGATGGCATACTACATCGCGCTGTCCATTGTGGCCCTGCTGGTCATTTTCTGCGCCATCTGGTTCGGATTCCAGCTGGCCAAATCCATCACGGTTCCCATCATGAAATTTGCCGAAGGCACCCGCCGGATCACGGCAGGGGATCTGAACTACAAAATTGATTTTCAAACCGATGATGAACTGGGTACCCTGATCAAATCGTTCAATTCCATGACCACCCAGCTGGCCGCCGGCAGGGAACAGATTGCACTCTCCCGGGAAATGCTCAGACAGCAGAATGCGGAACTGGAAAAAAGCCGGCAGTATATGGAAATCGTTTTGAAAAATATTTCCGCAGGAGTCGTTTCCATCGACAGTACCGGTGTCATCACCACCATCAACAAAGCGGCTGAATCCATGCTGGCCATCAAAGGCGCGCATATCACGGGGCGCAATTTCAGGCAGGTGCTGACCGGAGAATATCTTCTGATGGCGGAAAAACTGTATGAACAAAGCACCGCCTCCAGGCAGCAGTATATCCAGATACCGGTTTCCGCCGCCATTTCCGGAACACCCAAGCATTTTTCCCTGCATTACAGCATTTTAAAAGATGATACGGGAAAAAATATCGGTGCCGTGCTGGTATTTGATGATGTCACGGAACTGGAAAAAGCCCAGCGCATGGCGGCCTGGCGGGAAGTGGCCCGGCGCATTGCCCATGAAGTGAAAAATCCGCTGACCCCCATCAAACTGTCGGCCCAGCGGCTCAAACGCCGGTACAGCAAAGAAATCAATGACGACGTGTTTGACAGTTGTGCCGATACCATTGTCACCCATGTGGATCTGATCCGGAATCTGGTCAACCAGTTTTCCACCTTTGCCAAATTCCCGGATGTGAATTTCACCCGGGCAAGAATCGAAAACATTATTTTAGAAACCATTGACCTGTACAGGGAAGGGCTGGAAAATATCACGATTGATACCCGGTTCGACGATAACCTGCCGTATTTGAAACTGGATCACCAGCACATGAAACAGGCATTTATCAACCTGATCGACAATGCCGTATCCGCCATGAACAAACAAGGCACCATTGTCATTGATGTCTCTTTTGATCCGATCTTAAAAATGGTCCGGATCGAAATTGCAGACGATGGCAAAGGAATTACCGATATGGAGAAAACCAAAATGTTTGAACCCTATTTTTCCACCAAAAAATCCGGCATGGGCCTGGGGCTTGCCATTGTCAATTCCATTATTTCAGACCATAACGGGGTGATCCGGGTTCAGGACAACCAGCCGACAGGCGCAAAATTTATCATTGAGCTGCCTTTGGCCTGAATAACCAGTGTAAAGAAAGGAACCCAATATCATGTATCCGGCTGTTCTGATCGTTGATGACGAAATCACTATCATCGAATCCTTATCAGGAATCCTGTCCGATGACGGGTTTGAGGTCATCCATGCCTTTAACGGATATGAGGCCCTGAAGAAAATCGAAACCGAATCCCCGGATATCGTGCTGCTCGATATCTGGATGCCGGGGATGGACGGCATTGAAACGTTGCGGGAGATCAAACAGAAATTTCCCAATATCCCGGTGGTGATGATTACCGGCCACGGTTCCATTGAATCCGCAGTGGAAGCCACCAAGTCCGGGGCCTATGATTTTCTGGAAAAACCTTTGTCCATCGACAAAGTCATGGTTACCATCAACAATGCCTTGAATTTCAGAAAACTGGAAGAAGAAAACCTGTATCTGCGGAAAAAAACCATTGAAAAAAATTCAATTACCGGTACCAGTCCGGCCGTTCAAGCCCTGCACCGGGAAATCATGGCCGCCGCGCCTACGGACGCGGCCATCCTGATCACGGGTGAGAACGGGACGGGCAAAGAAATGGTGGCCCGAACCATTCATCAGTTCAGCCGGCGGCCGGAAGAACCTTTTATTATCATCAATTGCGCGGCCATTCCGGAAGAAACTTTAGACAGCGAACTGTTCGGCCATGAAAAAGGGGCATTAGGCCATGCCGCCTCCAAAAATATGGGCAAATTCGAACTGGCAGCCGGCGGGACCCTGTTTCTGGATGAAATCGGTGACATGAACATCAACACCCAGGCAAAGATTCTGAGGGCACTGGAATCCAAGACCTTTCAACGTATCGGCAGCAGCCGGGTCCTTCATATGGATGTCCGGATCATCGCGTCCACCAACAAGGATCTCACCACAGAGATTGAAAAGGGCCGTTTCAGACAGGAGCTGTATTTCCGGTTGAATGTCATCCCCATCCATGTGCCGCCGCTGCGGGAACGAAACCAGGATATCCCCATGCTGGTGGATACATTTCTGGATAAACTGGCCGGGCAGTCTGCAACGCCTAAAAAAACCATGTCCAAACCGGCCCTGGATCTGCTGGTCCGCTATGCCTGGCCGGGAAATGTCCGGGAACTGAAAAATCTGATGGAACGGTTGTCCATCATGGTTCAGGAAGATCTCATCGATGTGACGCACCTGCCGCACCCATACCACTCCGGGGACACGATCGATGCCGCAAACAGTCCGGGGGAGCTGTTTGCCCCGGACAATCTGGAACAGGCCCGAACCGCTTTTGAAAAAGAATATGTCCGGCACAAGGTGGCCCAGGTGGATGGAGATATTACCCTGGCCGCCAAAACCCTGGGCACCAGCACCCGTTATATCAAAAAGAAACTGACCTGATTCATTTCCATCATGAGAATTATCAGCGGCATCTGCCGAGGCAGAAAACTCACCCCCCTCAAAGGCCCGGATATCCGTCCCACATCGGACCGGATCAAAGAGACACTGTTCAACATCTTAGGTCCGAAGGTCAGACACGCCCAGGTGCTGGATCTGTTTGCCGGCACCGGGGCCTTAGGCCTGGAGGCGTTAAGCCGGGGGGCGGCCCATACCGTTTTTGTGGACCGGTCTGAGACTGCCTGCGATATTATCCGGCAAAATATTCATCGATGCGGATTCCCGGCACAGGCCACCGTGGTCCGGCAGGATCTGTTTTCTCCCGGGACCCATGCCGCCATTGTCTGCCGACAGTTTGACCTGATTTTTCTGGACCCCCCCTATGACAACGGATATGTGTTAAAAACCCTTGAACAGAAAAACCCGGCTTCTTTTTTGTCTGAAAACGGGATTATCGTTGCCGAACACGCTGCCCATGAAATGCTTCCGTCTTCTTTGAACGGGCTTGACATTTTCCGGCAAAAAAAATACTCAAGAACCACGATTTCATTTTTAACCAGAACGCAGGATATTGCATGAAAAAAAAACGGCTTCCCCAAAACAGAATCGCCATTTACCCCGGATCATTCGATCCTTTGACCAATGGACATATGGATGTGATCCAGCGGGCCCTGGAAATTTTTGATGAAGTGATTGTGGCCATCCTCAGAAACCCCACCAAAAAATACCTGTTTTCCATTGAAGAGCGCCTGGAAATGATGCAGCAGAGTTTTAACGGCAACGCCGCGTTGAAAGTGGATGCCTTTGACGGGCTGCTGGTGGACTATGCCAGAATGAAACATGCCGTGGCGATCATCCGGGGCATGCGGGCCATCTCTGATTTTGAAAACGAATTCCAGATGGCGCTGATGAACCGAAAGCTGCACAAAGATGTGCAGTCCGTGTTTCTGATGACCGGATTCCGATGGATTTTTACCTCTTCTTCCATCATCAAGGAAGCGGCCCAGTTCGGGGCTGATATTTCCGATATGGTCCCGGAACCCGTCAAACTGAAACTTCTGGAAAAATTCCCCAGGAAAGAACCCCCCGGCCACCCACAGGCCGAAAAAAAGGACTCCCGATAGGTCATGGATCTCTGGCAGCTTAAAATATTTGTCACCGTGGTCAAGGAACAGAGCTTTTCAAAAGCGTCCGACATCATCCACCTGTCTCAGCCCACGGTGTCCAGCCATATCAAGGAACTGGAAAAATATTTTCAATGCCGGCTTCTGGACCGGCTGGGAAAAAAAACAGAACCCACCCGGGCCGGCTGGATTCTGTTTGATCATGCCCAGAAGATGCTGGCACTCAAGGACACCACGGAATCGGCTTTGCAGGATTTTATGGGTTGCACCAAAGGCCCTTTGATCATCGGCGGCAGCACCATCCCGGCCGGATATGTGCTGCCCGGACTGATGGGGCCTTTTTTCAAAGCATTTCCGGATGTATCGGTCCGCCTTGTCAGCGGTGATACCCATCAAATTATCGAAGATGTCAAAAACGGCCGGGTGGACTTAGGCGTGGTGGGGGCTCGAACCCGGGATACGGCCATTGCCCAGGAAACGCTTCTGGCGGACGAAATGAAACTCATCATACCGGCGGATCATTCATGGGCCCACCGGTCTGCCATCGATTTTTGTGAACTGGCCGACGAACCTTTCATCGCCAGAGAACCCGGTTCCGGTACCTGGCAATCCATCAGTAAAACCATCACCGAGGCGGGGTTTGACCCCAAACAACTGAACGTCAAAATGACCATGGGATCCAGCATTTCCGTGATTCAGGGGATTGTCAACAAGGTGGGAATTTCCATTCTTTCCACGGCAGCCGTGGCAGACGATATTGCCGCAGGGCGGCTGGCAGCGCTTTCAGTGAACAATCTGCCGCTGAACCGGTTTTTCTACCTGACTCTGGCAAAAAATCGGACCCAATCCCCTGTCTGCCAAAAATTCATCACTTTTGCCAAACAACAATTATCAAAAACCTGATCCATATGGAATCACTTTGGAAATTCACCCGGGAAAAAGGTCATTGACAACCCTTTATTTTTCTGAGAAGCTTTTCCGCGATATGTTTTGGTTGGATGAGGATCAGAACTCAATCTTTTAGACACAGGATTACGCCATGATAATAGGTTTGGATGTTGGCGGCACTCACACATATGCGGTTCTTTTGAGCAACCAGGGTGTTGAAAAAAGTGTCAAGGTTACCACAAACCATGCGGATCTTTTCAGTACGGTTCTTTCGGGGTTCACTCAGCTGCTTGAATCCATTGATCCCTCTCAGATTGAGCGTGCGGTCATTTCCACCACCTTGACCACCAACGCCATCATCCAGCAGACCATGGAGCCGGTGGGGATGATTGTGTCGGCCGGTCCCGGCATTGATCCGGAATTTTTCCGCACGGGAGAGCATTATTATGCCGTGTCCGGATCCATCAACCACCGGGGACGGGAAAAAGCTTCGGTCAATGAGATGCAGATTCAGGATATCGCCAAAAAAATGGTGGATGCCGGGATTGAATATGTGGGCGTGGTCAGTAAATTCTGCGTCAGAAACCCGTCCCATGAAATTCTGATCAAACGGATGCTCAACAAATATTTTAAAAAAATCTTTTTAGGCCACCATGTATCCGGCAACCTGAACTTTCCCCGGCGGATCGCCACCACCCATCTGAACGCTGCCGTGTTTTCCCTTCATAAATCGTTTTTCGAGGCCGTGAAAAAAAGTCTGACTGAAAAAGGGTTGACCGTTCCTATCCAGATTTTAAAAGCGGATGGGGGCACCATGAGCCTGGAGGCATCCATGCACTTTCCCGGACAAACCGTGTTGTCCGGTCCGGCTGCCAGCATCATGGGAGCCATTCCTTACGCCCCGGAGGGACAGGATGCCATTGTGCTGGATATCGGCGGAACCACCACAGACATTGCGTTTCTGGTGGACAAAGCCCCATTGCTTGAACCCGTGGGGATTCAGCGGGGCAGTTACAAAAGCCTGATCCGGTCTCTGCGCACCGATTCCAAAGGGATCGGCGGTGACAGCACCTTGCGTGTCAAGGACGGCAATCTGACCATCGGACCGGACCGCCAGGGACCGGCCATGGCGTTCGGAGGCCCTTTGCCCACGCCCACAGACGCCATGGTGGTGTTGAACGTCATGGATACCGGGGACCGGGAAAAGGCAACCGCCGGAATTGAAACCATTGCCCGGCAACTGGGCCTTTCGATTGAAGAGGCTGCTGAAAAGATATTTAAAACCTGCTGTACCATCATCTTGAAGAAAACCTTTGAAATGATCGATCAGATCAATTCCCAGCCCGTGTATACCGTGCACGATTTTCTGGAAGGCTATAAACTGAGCCCGCAGAAAATCCTGGTTCTGGGGGGACCGGCCCCGTTCTTCGCCCAAAAAATCGAAGACCTCTATCAGATCGATACCCTGGCCGTTCCCAACTCACCCGTGGCCAATGCCGTGGGCGCGGCCCTGGCCCGGACCACCTGTGAAGTCTCTTTGTACGCGGACACGGAACAAGGCATTGTCACGGCCCATGAAGAAGATTTTGCCGAGCCCATCTCCAAAACCTTTTCAGAAGATGATCTCATGGAAACCGCCTACACCCTGCTTAAGGAAAAAGCCATCAATTCCGGGGCTGATCCTGAAAACCTGGAAGAGGTGGAAGTGGTGGAATTCCAGAAATTCAATATCATCCGGAATTTTTCACCCCGGGGAAAGATCTTCCGCACCAAAATGCAACTCAAACCCGGCCTGATCAAAGGCTATGAAACGGTCTTACATTGAAGAGGGATTCCATGTTAAAAGCTTTGCATAAAACCGGACTGGTATTTTTCCCCGCCTTTGACTGGGCCATCGATCCCACCCATCCGGAACGGGAAGAGCGGCTGTTATACACCCAGGATCAGGTGACCGAAGAAGGAATCTTTGACATTCCGGGGATCATTGAATACAAGCCCATGCTGGCCACGGCCGAAGATATCCGGCGGGCCCAGTTCTGCGTCCCGGATGAAGCGGCCATCACCACGGAATCCCATCTCATCAGCGCGGGCGGGGCCAAGGTGATTGCCGATGCCGTCATGAACAAGGAAGTCAAAAACGGATTCGCCCTGATCCGGCCGCCGGGACATCATTCCATGCGGGTCTCCCACGGGGGCCGTGGGTTCTGCCACATCAACATCGAAGCCATCATGGTGGAATACATCCGGAGCCGCTATGGGGTCAAGCGCATTGCCATCGTGGACACCGACTGCCACCACGGGGACGGCACGGACAACATTTTCTGGCATGATCCGGATGTGCTGTTCATCTCCCTGCACCAGGACGGCCGGACCATGTTTCCGGGCACGGGATTTCCCGGAGAACTGGGAGGTCCCAATGCCAAGGGCAGCAACCTGAACATTCCTCTGCCGCCGGGCACCTCCACTGAAGGATACCTGTATGTGATCAACCACTGCGTGCTGCCGGTGCTCAATGAATTCAAACCGGATCTGGTGATCAACTCCGCCGGTCAGGACAACCATTACACAGATCCATTGACCAACATGAACTTCTGCGCCCAGGGGTATGCCGAGCTCACGACCCTGCTCAAACCCGATATTGCCGTGCTGGAAGGCGGATATGCCATTGAAGGCGCATTGCCCTATGTCAATTTAGGCATCATCCTGGCCATGGCCGGCATTGACTATACCGGGGTGGTGGAACCGGACTACAACCCGGAAAAACTCAAGCAGTCCGTGAGCATTACCGATAAAATCAAGAAAACCACGGCACAGATCAACAAATACTGGTCCCAGCGGTTTCAGATGCGGGAGGATGCAGGGAAACCCGGAGAGATCCAGATCCGCCACAAAGAGATCTTCTATGATACCGACAATATTTTCGAACGCCAGAAGGAACGGGTCCGGATCTGCAAAGACTGCGGCGGCTGTTTTGAAATCGACTCCCAGGCCACCCCGGGGTTTCACATCCTGGGTGTCCACATTCCCATCAACGCCTGTCCCGCCTGTATTGAAAAAGGATATGAATTTTTCGACAAATCTGTGGAAAATAAATATCACCATGTTTTTCTGATGGACCGGCCCAAAGGCAATTACCACATCAAATAGGCCGCACACGCCATGTCCCGATGTCTTCAGGGCCGAAATCTTGAGACCCGGGCCCGGGTGATCCGGCTGATCCGCCGTTTTTTCCATGACCATCGCTATCTGGAAGTGGAGACACCCGTCCGGAGTCCGGCCGTTATTCCGGAAGCCCATATCGATTTGATCCTGTCCGAAACCCATTTTCTGATGGCCTCTCCGGAGCTGTATATGAAACGGCTGCTGGCCAGGGGATATCCAAAAATTTTCCAGATCTGCAAATGTTTCAGAAAAAACGAGCGGGGCCGATTTCACCTGCCCGAGATGACCCTGCTGGAATGGTATGGTGCCGGGGATACCTACCTGGATCTCATGGACCAGTGCCAGTCTCTGGTGCAGTATATTGCTCAGGAGCTGGGCATGGCCGGCCGGTTGTGCTATCAGGGGGAGACCCTGGATCTGGCCCGGCCGTTTCAGCGGCTGAGCGTACACCGGGCATTTGAAACCCATGCCGGTATCTCCTGCGACCAGGCCCTGGCTGACAATCGATTCGATGACATCATGGGATTTGAGATCGAACCCGGCCTGGGCCGAAACCAGCCGGTTTTTCTCATGGATTATCCCAAATCCCTGGCCAGTCTGGCGGCCCTGCATCCGGACAATCCCGGCCTGGCCCAAAGATGCGAATTTTATATGGCTGGTATTGAACTGGCCAACGGGTTTACGGAACTGACGGATGCCCATGCCCAGCGGGACCGGTTTGAAAAGGAAAACCGGATCCGGCAAAGCCTTGGCATGCCGCCTTTGCCGATGCCCGACAGGTTTTTGTCCGAACTGAAAGAAATGCCTTCCTGTGCGGGCATTGCTTTGGGCGTGGACCGGCTGGTGATGCTGTTTGCTGATGCCCCGTCCATTGATCAGGTGGTGGCGTTTACCCCTGAATCCTGCTGAGCAGTAAACCTTCTCCTGCTGAGCAGTAACTTCATGAAGGTTATGCCGCCTTTGTTTCCTGAACCCGCACAAATCCATACATGATGCCGCACCCGGCCAGAAACAGGACCACGGCCCATCCCACCTGACCATCCATGGCCGGCACCACATTGACATTGGTGTACACAACCACGTCTTCCAGCCGGGTCACGATGCTGTTTTCCCGGACATACTGGGTGTGTAGCACGGCCACCTGCTTGAACGGCCACAATGCCCACAGGGATCCCAGCATCAGCCCCAGCAGAAACGCCATGGTGGCATCATAATACGCCTTGAGCACAAAACTGATCAGCCTTGCAAACAAAAGCCCGCCCACCAGGATTCCCAGGCCGAAGCATCCCAGATACAGAATCGCCTCCACACGGAAAAACGGCAGGGCCGATATGGCGGACAGCACATCATAATACGCGCCCATCAGAATCAAAACCAGGGACCCGCTGATACCGGGCAGCACCATGGCGGAAATGGAAACCGCCCCGCACAGGGCCGCATACAGATACTCGGCGCCGGCCCCCGGCAATGCAGGCGGGGCCGCCCCATTGTCCGGCCGGTCCGTTTGTGCGTGGATCCGGCTTTCATAAACCGTCTGATAAAAATCAGATTTGTGTTTCATCCGGTCATAGGGATTGACCTGAACATACACCATCACCGTCAGGGCCGCGCCTAAACAGGCAAAACCCAGCAAATAAATTTTAAACCGCGGGATCAGCCGGATGGGAATCAGAATCGACACCAGGATCAGGCCGAAAAAAAAGGCATAGGTCAAGGAAAAATAATGGGTCAGTAAATGTTTCATCACGGTGGAAAGCCCGACAATGGCAATGATAGCGCCGGCAATCAGCTTGAACAGAAAGGCAAAATCATTTTCTTTACAAAACGAGGTGACGGCCCCAAACGTGTGTTTCTGCAAAGGATGCCGGAGCCATCGGCCGGCCAGGCCGGCGGCCTGAACCAGCAACGGCCGGGAGATGCAGTTGATGATGTTAAATACCCGCTCATAAATATTGAAAATCAGCAGAAACGTGCCCCCGGAAACCCCGGGAATGATATTGGCAGCCCCCAGGCAGACCCCCATGAGCAGATCTTTGATATTATTCATTCCAACCGTGCTGGCCGATGAGTTTGACAAACCGGCATCCCCCCAGGTTCTCCTGGTGAAAGCCGGTATCGGTTCGGGTAAGTTTGATCAAATCCTGGGTGAAATGCCCGCCCACGGGCATGACCAGACGCCCGCCCGGGGCCAGTTGTTCCACCAGCGGCGGCGGGATCTGGTTGCCTCCGGCCGTCACCATGATGGCGTCAAACGGACCTTGTTCTTTCCATCCCTGGGTGCCGTCGGAATACCTTGTCACGATGTTGTGGATTTTCAGCCGGTCAAACAGCTGCCGGGTCTGGCGGTACAGAACCGGATTCCGCTCAATGGTGTAGACTTTATAAGCAATGTGGGCCAGGATGGCGGCCTGATACCCGGAACCCGTGCCGATCTCCAGGACCCGCTCCGATCCTTTCAAGCCTAAGCTCTGGGTCATTTCAGCAATAATATAGGGCTGGGAAATGGTCTGACCCTCGCCGATGGGCAGGGGAAAATCCCCATAAGCTGTGTCCATCATGGCTTCGCTCACGAACAGATGCCGGGGAACCGTGGTCATGGCTTTGATGACCAAAGGATCGGATACGCCTCTGGCAATGATCTGGCGTTCCACCATGTCCTGGCGCCACCGGGCGAATTTTTTGGGCTCGTCATTCATGCAGTCCTTCTTACCAGCATGTCCGGGTTGCGTCAAGCAGATACCGCAGGGGTGAGGTGATTTGCGAAGGACCCGTGGCGGGGGGCGGTTGTTGGTTTCACCCTTTGCCCCGTTTTACAGGCTGTAGGGCGCAGCGAAGCTAAACGTCAAAAACTGCGGGCAGGTGTGTCCTCAAGCAGTTTGCCGTTCTTTACGCATCGCATGCCCAACAGCCTGTAGAAAACGCGTCAAAATGGGATTCCACCAACAACCACCCCCCGCCACTGGACGTTGATACAAAATTGACCTGTCCGGCCCCTCAAACCGCCACATGCCTGTCTCCACCCGGAACCGGAGTACCTTTTCCCAAACGCAGGTTGCCTGCTGCTGGAAAAGGTGTTATGAAAACTTCAGCTTTAGAATGATATGGTTTCTGGCCGGATCAGATAAAATTCAGTCTGTATGATTATCCAGTTGGATATTGAATGGAGACTGATATACAGAACTACGCATTCACTTGTTGGGAGAAGGGATGAGTATGAATAAAACTGATATTCCAATTGAATGGCTGAATGGTAGCGGGAAACCGTCGAAATCGGCTACCTCAATCCAAATGGTCAGCAGTGTGGTGGTCATTGTGGCGTGTCAGGGACTGATCATGTGCAATATGCATACAAAACCGAATGTATCATCTGCGGCTATGTTTATGGTACAAATGGCACCGATATGTTCGAAAGGCGCTGTCCAGAGTGCCAAGGAGGGGCACCGGGGATCAGGTATTGGAAAATCACCAAAAAATAAAGTCATTCAAACTCAGAGGGAAAAATAGAGCCGTATCCATCATGCCAAAACGCAAACGAAAACAAACCGCAGCGGAAAAGGCTGAAAAGAATCAGCGGCGGAAAGAGTATATGACCATTTTCATCAATGGAAAACAGAAACGGGTCAAACGACCACAGACTATCGACGGCATGGATATGGATGATTTTATTCGAAGAAACGCGGATCCCATCTGGTTACATCAAAATGAAATGTGGGAATATATGGATGAATCATGAACTCCCAACATGGCAGCGCTTTGGACAGACGGCGTTATGCTAAAAAAAGAATTACTCACTTAATGTCAAATAATTGGAACATCCCATATTGGTTAGAGAAGGTAGTTCGAGAGCGTGACAAGGTTTGTGTATATTGCGGTTGTGAATTCACATCGTCTAAAGTATCGAAAAAATCCGCAGCCAGTTGGGAACATATTGTCAATGATGCCAAGATCATAACCAAAGAAAACATTGCGCTATGTTGCTGTGGTTGTAACGCGAGCAAGGGTCAAAAGAAACTATCAGATTGGTTAGGATCAAAATACTGCAAAGAAAAAGGTATCGCTTTTCAAACTGTGGCTCCAATAGTTAAACAAGCGATTGAAAATGGCCAATAATTTCAAGCAGAACGAGCAGGGAGCAGGGAACGCTTTCCGCTGTGTTAGAAAGATGCATGAATAACCTCGATCGTTATAGAATGCTTGCTGATGGTGTGCCGAATGATGTCACCTCTATTCCGTCAGAGTTTATTCTTCACAGGGATGGTGCTATCACTGTGGTGTGGGCTCCATGTGATCATATAAATTGTGAGGCCCGCATTGCTATCATCGGGCTCACTCCTGGCTGGCAACAGGCCAAAATTGTTTACAAATCCGCTCAAAAGGCGTTGAAAGATGGCCGCAGCTATTCAGATGCGTGCGAGCGTGCGAAAGGTCAAGCAGCATTCGCTGGAACTATGCGCAGGAATCTTGTATTGATGCTTGATGAAATTGGTGTTGCGCAGTTTTTGGGAATTGATTCAACAGTTAACCTTTTTGGCAGTCCCCACCCTGACCTCCATACTACATCCGCATTGCGTTACCCGGTCTTTCACAACGATAAGAATTACAAGGGCCATGCTCCAGATCCATTGAAGAATGACTATCTTCGAACGATGACAGAGACTTTGCTCATAGAGGAGCTAATGGCGCTATCTCCAGCACTGATTGTTCCGCTTGGCAAGGCCGCAAATAAATGTGTTCAACATGCACTGTCCATTTGCCAGGCGAACATTTTTCTTCTGGACAATTTCCCACATCCATCAGGGGCAAATGCACACCGTGTACGTCAGTTTAATGACCAGAAGAAAACTCTTACAAAAATGGTTAATACTTGGGAAAAATCTTTTTCGCTACTTCAGGGAACGCCAAAAAGCGCACCGCCCCTGAGCAGCCTCTTAAAACCATGAATCTTCTCATAGTTTCCGACATATTTGGTAGAACAAAAGCCCTGGATGATCTTGCCGATTATTTTGATGATAAAAAGATCCAGACTGAAATACTGGATCCATATCACCGGCGGTATATGGATTTTGAAAATGAAGATCAGGCTTACCGCGAATTTCATGCGGAAACCGGCCTTGGGAATTATATCAATCTGCTGAGACAGAAGCTTTTAGGCAAAAAGCCGGAAAAAACAGTGATTCTGGGCTTCAGTGTTGGCGCGTCCGCCATATGGGCGGTTTCACATCATATTGAAGCAGAACCGTTCAAAGGTATCTGTTTTTACAGTTCCCAGATTCGGAACTCTCTGGAAATAAAACCAAAGATAAAGATTGAGTTATATTTTGCAAAGGCAGAGCCTGCATATGATGTTGATGCGATAATTTCAAAATTAGAGATCAATAATAACGTGACATGTTTTAAGACAAAATTCATGCATGGTTTTATGAATGAGCGATCTAAAAATTTCAATGAGGATGGCTTTTTAAAATACAGGGAAATCATAAAAACCAGCATCGCCCGCCATTTGACCGGGTCCGTTGATGTCGGATAGTAGAAACCGTCGATTGAACGGCAAAAAAATCCATACACTGCGGAAGCAGTTTGAATGAATTTCCAATGAGAAAACATGTGTGGTCCGGACCGATGCTCATGATCCGGACCGCGCATTATAAAATTTATATCTTGTAGATAATCCGCTTGTCTGTGATGATGATATCCACGGTGTGTTTTCTGGAATCCATCTGGATCTGCTCCACGATCTGCTCTTCAAAGGCAAGGGATACCTTCCGGCAGGTTTCCGGCAGCCGGGTGATCAGGCGGGTGTAATAGTTGTTGCCCAATCCGATGCGGCCCCCTTTGTCATCAAAAGCCAGTCCCGGAATAAATGCAATGTCAATGTCATCCAGAAGGACTTTCTTGCATTTTTCCGTGTCCGGCTCCAGAATGTCGTTTTTGTTCAAGCCCAGATCCTTGTCATAATCGGATATTTTACAAAGATTGAACACGTTTTTCGTGTCTGTAAAAACCGGGAGAACAATCGCTTTTTCAATCTGAAGGGCTTTCCGGATGATCGGCTCCATGGGAATCTGATCATTGCCCGATGTATACATGAAAGAAATCTGGGCTTCTCTGAAATTGGCGAATTCAAACACTTTGGCCTGAATCTGCTCATATTTGGCTTCCAGCTCGGGTTTGGTGAATTCATCCAATTTTTCAGCCACCTGCACCAGTATGTTGCTGCTTGTGTTTTTCACCTCTTCCATAATCTTTTTTTCCTTATGATTCCAAAAAAATATTCCAAATAATTATACACAAGTCATCGCTTGTCAACCTGCAATAATCCATTGACTGTTCACAAGTCCCATGTTATTTGATTCTTTGGGAAAGAAAGCCTTGACATGACACTAGGACAATCCATATCTCAACGGATTGAGAAGGACAAAAATGCTGGATTTAAAATATATTATCAACCATCTGGACACGGTGCAGAAAGGGATGGAAAAACGGAATGCCCCCATTGACTTTTCAGCCCTTTTTCAAAACGAAGAAAAAAGAAAAAAACTGCTGCTGGAAATTGAGCAGTTGCGCCATCAGCGCAATGTGGTGTCCGATGACATTGCAAAAATGAAACGGGCCGGCCAGGATGCCCAGCCCCGCATCCAAGAGATGCGCACCGTGTCCGAAACCATAAAAAATCTGGACCAGGACCTGGCGGAAGTGGAAACCGCCATCCATTCCTTTTTGATCACCCTGCCCAACCTGCCCCATGACGATGTGCCCAAAGGCCGAGACGATACGGAAAACCGGCTGGAAAGAACCTATGGCACGCCCCGGCAATTTGACTTTGCTGTTCAGGATCATGCCGACATTGGCGAAAACTTAGGGATTCTGGATCTGGGCCGGGCCGCCAAACTGGCGGGTTCGCGATTCCCGCTGTACATGGGATCCGGCGCGCGTCTGGAACGGGCGTTGATCAATTTCATGCTGGACATTCATACCCGGGAACACGGGTATAAGGAAACCCTGCCCCCGTTTATCGTGAACCGCGCCACCATGACCGGCACGGGCCAGCTGCCCAAGTTCGAGGAAGACCTGTTCAAACTGGAAGGGCTGGACTATTTTCTGATTCCCACATCCGAAGTGCCCATGACCAATATCTATGCCGGAGAAATTCTTTCGGAAGCGGATCTGCCCTGTAAATTTACCGCGTACACCCCCTGTTTCCGGTCCGAGGCCGGTTCCTACGGCCGGGATACCAAAGGGCTGATCCGGCAGCACCAGTTCAACAAAGTGGAAATGGTGAAAATCACCACCCCGGAATCTTCATTTGACGAGCTGGAATCCATGCTGGCCAATGCCGAGACCATTCTTCAGCGCCTGGAACTTCCCTATCAGGTTCTGACGCTGTGCACCGGAGATTTGGGTTTTTCCGCCACCAAAACCTATGATATCGAGGTGTGGATGCCGGGACAGGACAAATACAGAGAGATCTCCTCTTGCAGCAACTGCCTGGATTTTCAGGCGCGCCGGGCCAATATCCGCTTTAAGCGGGAAAATGCCAAAAAACCCGAATTCTGCCATACCCTGAACGGGTCCGGCCTGGCCGTGGGCAGAACCTTTGCCGCCATTCTTGAAAACTATCAGCAGCCCGACGGCACGGTCACCATTCCCGAAGCGCTCATCCCTTACATGGGAGGTCAAAAAACGATCCAAAATGAAAACTGATCTGTTTCCAGAACATATCCGGCCCCATCTCATTCCCAAGCCCAAAGGGGAGCTGTATTATCAGTGCCTGGGGTGCGGGGCACAGCATTCCGTGGAAAAACTGCTGTATGTGTGCCCGGAATGCAATGCCGTGCTCATGATCCATAACCGCCACCAGGAAGAACTGCACAAACTGTCCGGCACCTTGTGGCAGCAGATTTTTGACTATCGAAAGATGTTGAAGATCCCTGCGTTGAAAGGGATCTACCGGTATCACGAATTCATCGGCCCCATACTGCCGCTGGAGTCCATTCTCTATCTGGGAGAAGGCCATACCCCGCAGATCGAAGCGTCTGAATTTCTCCAGGAAAAGGTCGGAATCCGGTTTTTTTATAAAAACGACGGCCAGAACCCCAGTGCCTCTTTCAAGGACCGGGGCATGGCATCGGCGTTGTCCAGCATCAAATATCTCATCGACCAGAAACTGGTGTCCGATGTGATTGCCGTGTGCGCCTCCACCGGAGACACCTCGGCGGCGGCCGCGCTGTACGCCTCCTACCTGGGTCCTTTGATCAAGTCGGCGGTGCTGTTGCCCCACAAAAAAGTCACGGCCCAGCAGCTGTCCCAGCCTTTGGGCAGCGGTGCCCGGGTATTTGAAATTCCCGGCGTATTTGATGACTGCATGAAGGTGGTGGAACAACTGTCCACCCGGTACCCCGTGGCATTGCTCAATTCCAAAAATGCCTGGCGGATTCTGGGCCAGGAATCCTATTCCTATGAAATCGCCCAGGACTTTGACTGGGACATGACCCATAAGGCTGTGGTGGTGCCCATTGGCAATGCCGGCAATATTTCCGCGGTCATGAACGGGTTTCTCAAATTTTTCAAAGCCGGGATCATTGACCGGCTGCCCAAAATCATCGGGGTCCAGTCGGAACATGCAGATCCCGTGTATCAGTATTACCTGGAGCCGGACAAAGCCCGGCGGGTGTTCACCCCGGTGGATACCCGGCCCAGTGTGGCCCAGGCCGCCATGATCGGCAACCCCGTATCCATGCCCCGGGTGGTGGCCATTGCCGAAGAATACAACCAGGCTTCAGGACAAAACAATGTGTTTTTTGTCCAGGTCACGGAACAGGCCATCATGGACTGGCAGCTCACGGCCAATCAGAACGGGCATATCGCCTGTACCCAAGGCGGAGAATGCCTGGCCGGGCTTGTCAAAGCCAAGGCCATGGGTCTGATTGCCCTGAATGAAACCGTTGTGCTGGATGCCACGGCCCATGCCATCAAATTTTCCGAGTTCCAGGACCTGTATTTTAAAAACCGGATACCCCGACCTTATCACATCGTGCCGGACCCGGAACGGGTGAACCTGCCGGAACTGGTTTCTCCGGAAAATCCCGATTTGATCCCGTCCCAGGAAAAACGCCTTGAAAAATCAGAATTTGCGCAGTTTGTCCAGGAAATATCTGAAAAAATCGCGCAAAAAATGGACCTGACCCCTGTTGATCCATGAGAATCCCTGTCCCCCCATTCCTGGCATGCGTGATCTGCATATTCCTTGCGCTGACAGGAATGGGCCAGAGCCAGGGTGTTCAACACATAAAAACATCTTATAAACATTATTCCATCTTCAGTTACCAGGGCCAAGATGTCCTGTGTGAACCCTATATTGTCCAAAAAAATGACTGGCTGTATAAAATTTTCAAAAAAAAGGGAGAAATCTCTGAACAGGATTTCCCTTTATTTATTTCCATTTTCAAACAGCTCAACCCCCATATTCACAACATCGATACCATCACCACCGGAGCCCGGATCCTTATTCCCTTAAAAATCACAGACAAAAACGATTACACAGTGGACAGGGAGGGCAATATTAAAATCCCGGTGGTGGAGTTTCATGACACAGTTGAATCTGCAGAATCTCTGGTGTCTTTTTCTGAATATATCATTGCGCCCGGAGACACCATATCTGCATTGCTGGATCCTGTTTTTTTGAACAAGGGCGGCCGCATTACCCGGAAAGGGCAAACACTTTTTTATCAATTAAATCCGCATATCAAAAACATTCACCGGATTCACCCGGGAGACCGGGTAAAAATTCCGGTACCATCCACGCAAAAGATCTCATCAGACCCGCCGCCAACCGATACCCCCCCACCGACAACCACAGCAATCTCTTCCATTCAGTTGCAGCGGTTGCAGGACTATGCAGACGCCATCAACGGCAGATTGATTCATCAGGGAAAATTATATTTTCCCGGAAGAAACGGACAAAAACAAGTTGAGCTGGATCTGTCTGCCACACCGGTGATTGAAACCAAAGAACCCCCAAAAACCGTTCTGATCGTCTCACATCCGTCACCACAAAATCCGCTTCAAAACAAGGCCGTGCGCCAGACGATTTCATCCTACTGGAAACACGTGAAAATCCAACCCATTGAAACGATTTTTCACAAACGGGTTCAGTTGAAGCCACAGCCGTCCTTTCAGGAACATCATTTGTCCAGAGAACAGATATTTCAGATTTTAACCCACGCGGGATACGACTATATCCCCGAAGAAACCATCCGGTTCCATGTGAATCAGATACCGGTTTCCGCCCGGCTGGATCGGGTAAAAATACCCAACCAGCCGGATCTGCTGCTCAATTTCGGCACGGTATACGGCCAGGGGATTGATGCCATTGAACAAATGGCATTTAAAATCGTCTCTTTTTCTTGGAAACAGGATCGCCAAAAACAGATACAACATCTGTTATCCGCACTGGGCTATCAGGTGTGGCACAATCCTTGTTTTACGTATCAGGGGACCGTGGAAACGCTGGCAGGTGTATATGGCGAACAATCATCGAACCGGGTGTTCGTCTCATCATCTCCGATAACACCGGTGATCCGGTCTTTTCTGGAAAGCCGCCAGATTCAACATATCTTTCTTCAACCATGACGTCATTCTACCATCGAGGATACCCTATGAAACAATCACTATGCTGCATTTTTCTGCTTGGTATTTCCATCTGTGCCTGCGTCACTGCGACCAAAGAGGATACCCAACTGGCGGAAGCCATCCAGATACAGGGAGAAGCGTTTCTGATGCAGGGAGACTATACGGCGGCCCTGTCCAGACTGCTGGAAGCCCGCAAAATGCGCCCTGAAGATCCGTATATATTGAACAGCCTGGGGCTGGCCTACATGGGAAAAAACAGGGATGACCTGGCCATTCCCGTTTTCAAGACAGCCCGGGCCCTGAAACCGGATTACACGGAAGCCCTGAACAATCTAGGTGCGGCCCATCTGCGGCAAAAGGAATGGGATTTAGCCATCAAAGCATTTAAAGATGTGCTTGAAGATCTGCTGTATCCCACGCCTCAATTTCCGCTGTCCAATCTGGGAAGGGCCTATCTGGAAAAACAGGATTACATGCAAGCTGAAACCTATTTTTCCCAGGCCCTGGATCTGTCTCCCGGATTTGTGACGGCGGCCCATGGACTGTCTGTGGTGTTTCTTGAAACCGGGCGGGAAAATGATGCCATCGAATTTTTAACGGCCCGGCTTATGGAGAATCCGGAATCCGCGCTTCTGCATGCGGACCTGGCCCGGGCCTATGAGGCAAAAGGATGGACAAATGAAGCCAGGCAGTCCTGGCAGAATGTACTGCATTATGCCCAAAAAAATTCCGAATTAAAAAAAACCGCCGCCAAGCGTCTGTCTGCTTTAGACTAATCTGAACTGCGGGCGGGTTGCCGTTTCTGTTCCAGTTGGACAATGGACGGGGTCAGAAAAATCAGCAGTTCATTTCGATTATCTTCCTTCCGGTTGCTGCCAAAAAGCATATTACCAATGATCGGTATTCCGGACAAAAAAGGCAGGCCATCGTCATTATTGGTATTTGTCGTTTTGACAATTCCTCCGATCACCACGGTGTCATTATCATTTACCAGCAGTTCCGTCTTGGCTTCGTTGGTATTCAGGTAAGGCTCACCCGTTGTGGCGATTCCGGCAACATCATTTTTTGTCAAAAAGACCTGCATGGAAATACGTTCATCCGGGGTCACATGGGGGGTAACGACCAGTTCCAGATTAATTTCTTTGAATTCCGTTGAAACGTCATCATCCTTCACTACCTGAAAGGGATATTCCAACCCCTGTTTTATCCTGGCTTCCTTGTTGTCTAATGTCAATATGCGTGGCGAAGATACGATTTTTACATCGCCTCTTGCCTCGGATGCTGCCAGCTTTGCGTTCAATGCCAGTCGAGAGGCACCAAAGAGCCGGAAAAATGAAAAATCTCCGTTCATCCCACCATCACCGATGGGGGTATTCACGGACACATTCATATCATTGACAAACCCGGAAGAGATCGCGGGATCATTGGTCAGGTTCCAGCCGATGCCGATGTCCCTGGAAAATTCTTTGGTGACTTCCACAATTTTGGCTTCAATCATGATCTGGGGAGTCACGGTATCCAGACGGTAAATCATTTCCTGAATCTGATCCACTTTCTCCCGGGTATCCGTCACAATGACCATATTGCTGCGCTGATCCACGGAAACAGTTCCCCGCTCCGGCGTCAGCAGGGAGGTGATATGCGGTTCAATCTCTGTTTTGGCATTGGAATAGCTGATGGGAATATATTCTGTAATCAAAGGTTCCAGGCTTTTTTTCTGTTCCAGGGCTTTTTTCTGAGCATCAATGGCCTCCTGCTCATCTTTTTCTTCCTGCCTCAATGTCTGAATGGTGGCAATGCGTACCACATCCCCCTCCATTTTTTTGCCCAGTCCGTTCATTTTCAACACCAGGTCCAGCACCTGGTCCCAGGGAACCGGTTTTTCCAGGGTCATGGTGACCTTCCCCTGGACATCCTTGTCCACGGCAAAATTCAATCCACTGACACTCCGAAGTATCCGGAACACATTTTTAATGTCCGTGTCAAAAAAATCCAGCTTGATCTTTTCTCCGGAATATTCGGGCGGATCTGTGTTAATCGCTGCCAGACCGACCGGAGCAGGTTGCTTCAGGGCAGCCGGATTAAAAGCATCTCCAGCTGAGGACACCGGATAAACAGGATCAAATCGCAGAAAAATCCGATTTTCATCCTGGACCACCTGGTAGGGGACTTTTTCCCGGATCCGAATTTCAATTCTTGCATCCGTATCATCAACCGATCCCGGATATGGGGTGACACTGTCAACCGCGGTGCCCGTGTATCGTGTCAGCAAAGGACGCTGCAAAGGCTCAGGTATCCGGGCATTATAAAGAATCAGGTCCAGTTGATCCTCTGTTTTCCAGGCCGTGTCATAGGGCACCGACTCGGTCGTGGTCACCTGTATGTCTGCATAACCGGTTTCATCAGGATTGAATTCAATGTTCGTCACCCGGGCTGGGGATGGTTCGGATGACGGGGCAGACACCTGCGGCAATTGCGTATTCTGGGCGGATGTGTTTATTTCCGGGTTTGATACAGATGCCGTATTGATTCGGGAATCAGGAAGATTCAGCACCACCTGCAACCCGTTTGCTTCTTCCAGCACCTCATAGGCCAGGTCCTGATTCAGCAGCATTTCGAGCCGGATGGTCGTTTTTTCCGTGTCCGCGTATTCGGACCGGATGGCTGCCACGGGGCCGGCAGACGTGCGGGGGGCCACAAAATCCGGGGAAAATACCGTATCCGGCAGATAAACGGCGACGCCTAAGGGAAAATCCTGTTTAATGGAGGTATAGGCCGGCGTTTGCTCGGTTTTAATATGGATGGAAACCTGATCATCAGACGTTGACATTTCCACTTTATGAAGATAATTGACCGGACTGCGGGTGTCATTTTGAATCAAGGTCCCGGTGGATTCCGGTGTCCCGGATTTCAACGATGTGCATCCGGCCCCAAGCACCAGAACCAATATCAGCATCAGCATCCGGTTCAGTCCCCGCTCAATCATGGTGTCACGCTGAAAAAAAGCCATATTATTCCCCATTGTCTGGTTTATGTAGTTTCAATTCCTGAAAACGCTCGGTCACAATTCCTTTGAAATCCGCCACCAATTCTTTCACAACAATGTGGTCCGATTGAATATCCACCACCCGTCCCCCATTTTTTCCCATATAGGTTCCGATTCTGACTTCATAGCCTTTTCCGGTGGCTTCTTCCACCATGGCGATTTTTTTATTTTCTCCAATCACCACTGCCACCAGCCTGATCTGACTTAACGACATCTTTTCAAGAGGCGTGAGAATACGTTGGGGTTTGTCCGGCTCAAGGACTTCGGACGGCCCGGGCGCTTTTTCTTGAATCAACGGCTTAAACGGATCCAATTGGCTTTTGGGTTCATAGCCTTGATCGGTGCCGGCCTGGATATCACTGTTGATTTCTGCGGATTTGTCCAAAACCGGATCCCCGTCAACAGTGCTCTGGTCCGGCATGGCTTCTTCATTCCGGATCTCTTCTTTTTCACCGCTGTCTTTGATTTCACTTTTATTTTCGGGTTCGGCAGACTGGGGCATGGGAAGAAGTATCACTGCCGGCTTTTTTTCAAGTTCCCGGGCAATCGAATGTTCGCATACCCCCCCCAGCAGGAACAATCCCGCGATCAAACAGCCCATCCATTTTTTTAGCTGGTGTTTCATTTTCTCCTGATATCAGCCTTTTTTCTTTTTTGGGTCTTGCTGCCCTGCCTCATCCGCTTCCACAAACATATAGGTCACCGCATTACAGGTCATATCGATCAGCCCGGATGCTGATTTGTTCCGCCTCAAGTCAATGTTTTTGATATTCACAATCCGGTTCAGCCGTGACACCTGAAAAAAGAAATCCGCTATCTGAAGATAACTGCCTTCCATTTTCATGGCTAAAGGTATTTCCTTGTAAAAATCTCTGGTAACAGGCGCGCCCGGCTGAAACAGCTGAATATTGAGGCCTGCACTGCTGCCGGCATTGGAAACACTTTTCAACAAAGACGGCACTTCCTTTTTATCCGGCAGGGCCCGGGTCGCAATATAAAAGGCCTCTTCCACCCGGGCCATCTTTTCTTCCCATTCTGTTAAAGATCTGGCCTGTTGTCTGACAATCGTCAATTGACTGGTCCGGGCATCCAGTGTTTGCGAGGCCTGTTTCAACTGCGTCTGTATGGGCATGAAGAAAAAATAATAATACGCCCCGCCGATCAGTGCCAGTGTCCCCAGACAGATGAACAACCGGTTCCGGCGGCTCAGTTTTCCCACCCGGTCAAAAAAAACAGTTGTTTTTTGTCCGATCAAAGACCTTGGCGTTTCTTTATTTTTCTTTTGTGCCATTATTTTCCCTCTTTATTTTGGGTATCCGGCGCCAAAGGCTGCTTTCGGCATTTCAATTCAAATGCCTTTAAATTCATATTTCCGTCAAATCGTTTACTCACGGTCTGTTTCAGATCAATCTCCTGAAACAGATTCGAAGATTCCAGCTGTTTCATAAAATCGGCAATGGTGGGATTATCAAACGCAATACCTGTCAGGGTGACAGCACTTTCATCCGCATGGATACTTTCGAGCCACATTTTTTCCGGTATCATGCGCGACTGGAGATCTTCTACCAACCGCAGCTGTTCATCGCGTTTAAACTGAAGGGACTCAATGATTTTTAATTTGTCTTCCAGGATTTTGAACCGTTTTTTAATATCTTTGACCTGGTCCGCCTTTTTTTTATACACTGAAATTTCAGCATCCAGCCGTTGGATTTCACTTTGTTTTTGTGTCATCCGCCTGTCGATCCCCAGGGTATACCAGGTCAGACCCACGATCACCAGAATCACGGACAACAGAAATATCGACACCTGCTGACGGATATTTTCCCGTTTTCTGGCCACCCTGAACGGCAGCAGATTGATGCGTATCATTTGTCATCCACCCGGCGCAGGGCAAGCCCTAAAGCAATCGGTGCCAGAGGCCCCACCTGGGATATGTATGCCGCAGAAAACTTTTTTTCATCCAGTTCCAGCCCGGCAAACGGTTCGATAATAGACACCCTGGCATCCAGTTGGGTTTCCAGACGTTCCAGAAACGGTTGAATGTAGGAACCACCGCCGCTGATAACGATGTTGGTGATCCGGTCCTCCTGGACATTGCTTAAAAACGCATGAACCACATCTGAAATCTCCGAACACCAGACATCTGCCGCTTCCTGGAAAATGGCGGCCACAATTTCGGGATCCGGGGCTTTTGATACCGGGGCCTGCAAAATTTGTTCTGCGGACAGAAAATCGGTTTCAAACCGTTCGGCAATCTCCCGAATGATCTGAAAGGTCCCGGATCCATTATCCTGCATGATCATGGAAATATTGTTTTTAAGAATATTCAAAGATGTTTTTGAAGCCCCCACATCCAGCAGCAATGTCAGATCTTCCGGATCCAGGCCGGGCAGGGTTTCATAAATGTTTTGCAACGCAAAGGTATCCACGTCAATGATACTGGCATTGAGACCTGCCATGTCCGTTAAGGCCATGTATTCCTCCACCAGATCTTTTTTCACCGCCACCAGCATCACATTGATCTGTTCGGATGAAAATTCACTTTCTCCCATGATCTGGTAATCGGTATTCACATCTTCAATATCATACGGGATATACTGTTCCGCCTCAGCCACAATGGTCTGTTGAAGATCTTTTTCCGGCACTTTGGTTGTATTGATGGTTTTAATGACCACGGACTGCCCTCCGGTGGAAATAGCCACGTTTTTCTCCCGGATCTTCAAGGATTTGAACAAGGTCCGGATGGTATCGGCCACTTCCGGCATATCCATGATCCGGCCGTCCTCAATTGCGCCGGGCGCCACCGGTATCATACCGAATTTTTTCAGGACATTACCTTTTTTGGATATCTGTATTTCAGCAGCCTTGATGGTGGCAGATCCGATATCCAGCCCCACAAGATGATCTTTTCTGTTAAATCCCATTACCCTGTTGTCCTTGCATCCATTATATCAGATTCCTTTATGGTTCAGGGCTTTCCTTGTTTTGTATTGATAACCCAGGATATTTTCACTATAATCTGCTATGATATGTATTGAAAGTCAAGTATTATCATATATTTCATAAAGTTGAAATAAACATAACCCAATAATTTTGTCAAATCGGAAAAAATCCAATGATTGACAGACTGCAGGACGTCTTGTGAAAAATTTGTTTTCATCGCCCCCCTTTCTTCAAAAGGAAAGACCGTTTGTTCTGGTCAAAGCGTTTACCATCGCCAGCCTGATCGTCATGCTGGCGGCAACCGTCTTTATTGCCGCACTCAATGCTCACTGGGTCAGAAACCTGCTTCTGGAAAAAAGCAAAGAGTACAATTCTTTGCTGGTGGAAAATCTGAATCACCAGATTTTTTTGAGGTTTGCCGCACCCGTGGCATTTAAATACGGCGAGATTAAACTCCGGGAACCGGAGCAGAGCCGGCTTCTGGATGCGGTAATCACTTCCACCCTGCACAGTTTCCACGTGGAAATGGTCAATATTTACGGCACCGACAACATCATTGGTTACAGTTTTGACAAAGAACAGGTCGGCAGAGAAGATGCCGGCGGGGTGATGTATGAACAGGCCATGCAGAAAGAAGCCACATCCAAATTGATTCAAAAAGGCAGTTTTCTGGAACTGCTGTTCTGGTTTCCCGAAGAAACCAAAATTGTGACCTTTGCCCCGCTGGTTCAGGAAATGCAGCTTTCCCGACACGAGGAAAAAGAGGTGATCGGCGTCATTGAAATCGTTCGGGATATCTCCCATGACTATCATCAGTTGTTCAAGTTGCAGGGCATGATTGTGGCGTCGTGTGCCGGAGTCATGGGCCTTTTATTCATTGTGTTGCGGTTTGTGGTCAAACAAGGGGAAACAATCATTGAAGAACGGGCTGAAGAAAGGTTGCGGCTGGAAGAAAAACTTCGCAAGGCAGCGCATCTGTCCGCCATCGGAGAAATGACCGCCGGTGTTTCCCATGAAATCAGAAACCCTTTGGGGATTATCAAAAGCTCGGCCCAGCTCATGAAAAAGAAAATGGACAAGCTGGAAGTGCACTCCACGATTCCGGATATCATCATTGAAGAATCCCAGCGTCTCAATAATATTATCACCGATTTTCTGGATTTTGCCAGACCCAGGCAGGCGGATTTGCGCCCCTGTGATATCAATGACATTATAAATAAAAACCTGTCCTTTCTGGAGACTCAGATCCAGGATCAGGAAATCATCATTCACAAGGCATTCCACGACCATCTGCCCGGCATATCCGCTGATCCGGACATGCTGTACCAGGCGTTTTTAAACATTCTGCTCAATTGTTTTCAGTCCGTGGGAAAAAACGGTGCCATCACCATTGTGACCGATTATGATGCCCGGCGTGTATTTATTTCATTTGCAGACAACGGCCCGGGTATCGATGAAGACACGCTTGAAAAAATCTGGACCCCGTTTTTCACCACCAAAGATACAGGCACCGGTCTGGGCCTGGGTATTGTTAAAAATATCATCGAGGCCCACAACGGCACCATCCGCATATCCAACGGCAAACCCACCGGTGCCGTGGTTGACATTGCGCTGCCGATTTAGGAGAATCCCCCTATGGAAACCATACTGATTGTTGATGATGAAAAACATTATCGTCTCATTTTAAGTGAAGTGCTTGAAGAAGAAGGGTATCATTCTTTCACCGCCGCCAGCGGCATGGAGGCCCTGGATCTTTTGAAATCCCAGATCATTGATGTGGTTTTGACCGATGTCAAAATGCCGGGCATGACCGGTATCGATCTGCTGGAAAAAATCAAGGAGATCAATCCGGAGCTGCCGGTCATCATCATGACCGCTTTCGGCAGCGTTGAAAAGGCCGTGGAAGCCATGCAAAAAGGGGCGTATACATTCATTCTCAAACCGTTTGAAAATGAAGCCCTGATCGCCCACATCGCCAAATCCATTTCCATGTACCGGATTGTCCAGGAAAACGCCCTTCTCAGGGATGCGGTTCAGACCCGGTATCAGTTCGACAATATCATCGGCAAAAGCAAACCCATGCAGAAATTGTACGAAATCATCCGAAAAGTGGCGCCCACCAATGCCACAGTGCTGATTGAAGGGGAAAGCGGCACGGGCAAGGAAATGGTGGCCCGATCCATCCATTACAACAGTCTTCGCAAGGATCACCCCATGGTGGCGGTCAACTGTGCCGCCTTTGCGGAATCTTTACTGGAAAGCGAGCTGTTCGGTCATGAAAAAGGGGCGTTCACCGGCGCTGCAGCATTGAAAAAAGGGCGGTTTGAGCTCGCGGACAAAGGCACTTTGTTTCTGGATGAAATCGGGGAACTGTCCATGCCCCTTCAGGTGAAACTGCTGCGGGTCCTCCAGGAAAGAACCATTGAACGGGTCGGGGGAACCACCCCGATTCCAGTGGATTTCCGGCTCATTGCCGCCACCAATAAAACCCTTGAAGATGAGGTGGCCAACAATCATTTCAGGGAAGATCTGTATTATCGATTGAATGTGGTCAAAGCGGTCATCCCCCCTTTGCGCGAACGCCCGGAGGACATCCCGCTGCTCATGAACCATTTTATTGAAAAATTCACCCGGGAATCCAGCACCGTCAACCGGGTGAAAGGCTTCAACAAAGAGGCGGCCCGGATTCTGTGCGATCATTTATGGAACGGCAATGTCAGGGAACTTGAAAATGTGATTGAACGATCCGTGATCCTGGCATCCAAAGAAGTGATCACTCCGGCAGATCTGCCGCCCCGGATGCGTGAAACACCGGAGAATACCCTGGATCTGGAGGGTATCCCCGAAGGCGTGGGCCTTGTGGAAACCCTTGCCGCTGTTGAAAAACGCATGATTATACGGGCCATGACCCTGTCAGGAAATGTTCAGACCAAAGCGGCCCGGATTCTGGGCATTGGAAAAAGCGGGCTGAACCAGAAATTAAAAAAATACAACCTGGACAAGGAACTCAATATCGACGGAAACTGAAAACCGGCACTGACATTGCCAGTACCGGTTTTCAGTTGTTTTTTGTTTCAGCCGCTCTTATTGAACCGTAACTGTTTCCGTCATGCTTTGGGCCAAATCCGCATAAATGGAATTTTCATGTTCCCGGGCAATCAAATCATACATTTTCCGGCTGTTTGAATCCTCCTGGCGGGCTTCATAAATTTTTGCCAGTATAAAGCGGGCCTCATCTTTAAGCAGATCTGATTCACCGGTTTCAATCTGCATAAAATAAGGTACCGCCGCATCTGGATTATTTTTCGCCAGCTGAACATGACCCAGGGATGACAGCAGAAAATTACCTATCCCCGCCTGGCCGCCATACACATCATATGCTTTTTCAAACCATTTTTCAGCTTCATCATACTGTCCGGCTTCCATGCAGATACGGGCAAACCGGACAAGGGCCATCCGGCCGGCATCCGTGTTGCCGTAATCAGTAAGCACGGTCTGAAAATCATCCTTGACCGCCTGATATGCTGCGTCGGGATCTTCTGCCAGGTTTCTGTACACGGTCATTGCTCTGGCCACCCGGTCGGAAGCACTGTTTTCAGACCGTTTAAAACTGGTGAGAACCCCGGCAAAAACAATGGCCACCACCACCACGGCACCTGCAATATACAACAATTGTTTTTTGTAGTAGCTTGCAAAATCCAGTGCTTTCAATATATTTCTCTGCAATGGATCCAGCTGCCTCAACTCTTTTTTCCGCTCATTGGATACGCGCTGTGCTGCCATAAATTTTCACCTGTATTTAAAAAATAATAAGTAACAATGCCATTACCAGACAAGGGTATGGTAAATCCATCCTTTTTCACCATCTGCATGCTCGATATGTATCCAGTCTCCCTGGCGTTTGATCACTTTGAACGGCACCCCTCTTTCCACCGTGAACAGAACACGGCTGTCCGTCGTGGGTTCTGCGCGGACATTGCAGTTGGTTCTGTTGGTGATCACCCCTTCCACGCTTGTCAGAAGCGATGCATGAATCCAGGCCATGTCCCCTTCAAAATCCTTGATCTTGACCCAGGTATCTTTCTTTTCCACCACCATGAACGGGTGATATTTTTCCACCTGCCAGAGAACCTCATGGCCGGTCCCCGGGCCGGAACGCATATTGGCGATGCTGGCTTTAACCGTGAGTCGTTCGGCAGCGGCCGCATTTTCCGGTCCCGGGCAAATCCATGCCATGACCATGATCATCCCTGCACACACCCATGGTAAGATGCATGATTTTTTTTTCATATCGTTCCCTCCCTTTTATATCATCCACGCAACATCATGCCTGTCTGATATACCAGAAAAGACAGGGTCCATGCAACCAGGGTGGTATAAATTACGTTAAAACAGGCCCATTTTAAAGAGGTTTCCCGGTAAATTACAACCACCGTGGCAAAACAGGGCACATACAACAGGACAAACACCATCATGGACAATGCGGATAGTGCTGTCATGCCTGATTGCTTCAACGCCGTGGTCAATGCCTGACCCTCCTGGGCTTCTCCCACCCCGTAAAGAACCCCCATGGTGCTCACCACCACCTCTTTGGCCACAAACCCGGTCACAATCGCGACACCGGCCTGCCATCCGATGCCAATGGGCGCAAACACCGGTTCCAGAAAATGACCCAATTGGCCGATATAGGATTTGGATACCCGTTCCTGTTCTTTTTTTGTATGAATTTTTTTAAGTTCCGATGCCAGGGTTTGATTCAGAATTATTTGCTGATCCGCATCCGCCTGCTTTATCTGCCGGGTGAACCGGTCCTGCACCCGGGCCTGAAGCGCATCATAATCCTGTGAATAAGTGATGTTTTTAGGAAAGCTGGATAAGGCCCAGATAATGATGGAACCCACCAGAATCACCCCGCCCATTTTGCGCAGAAACATTTTGCTGCGATCCCACATGTGAATCAACAGACTTTTGAGCATGGGCATCCGGTAAGGGGGCAGTTCCATGACAAACGGCGCATCCGCACCCTTGAAAAACAGGGTGCGCAGGATGCGCCCGGACAAAATGGCAATGATGATTCCGGCTGCGTACAACGCAAAAATCACGGTCCCTGCCCGATGGGCAAAAAAACTGCCGGCCAGTACAATATATACGGGCAGCCGGGCGGAACAGGACATGAAAGGGGTCATCAGAATGGTAAGAATCCGGTCTTTCTGGTGTTCCAGGGTCCTTGCCGCCATGATGGCCGGCACATTGCAGCCGAACCCCATGAGCATGGGAATAAACGATTTTCCATGCAGTCCGGCCGTATGCATGACCCGGTCCATGAGAAACGCGGCCCGGGCCATATATCCGGTATCTTCAAACAGGGCGATGAAAAAAAACAGCAGCAGAATATTGGGAAGAAAAACAATGACCGACCCGATACCGGCCACCACACCGTCCAGGAGCATGGATTTAAACATCGATGCCGGCAAAAGATGGTCCAGCCAGAGGGTCAACCCCGTGACCCCGGATTCGATCCATGCCATGGGATAAGCGCCTAAGGTAAACGTGGATTGAAACATGACCCAGATAAAAAAGATAAACACGGGAATCCCTAAAAATCGGTCCGTCAACACCCGGTCGATGTTCCGGGACATGTCAATTCTTTTTTTAGCGGTATTGGTGACCGTCTCCCTGAGTATGCCGGCAATGACCCCATAGCGGTCTTCCGTGATCACCATTTCAAAATCATCCTGAAACAGATCAAAAATCCGCTTCCGGCAATCTTCCGCCACCTCGATCAGGTGCGGGCCCTGTTGGGGAAACCGGGTCAGAATCCGCTGTTTTTCAACGGCATCAGCTTCCAGCAGCTTGATGGCATGCCAGCGGACCAGAGAGTCCTTTGTCATGGCCTGGGTCTCATGAATCAGACCTTCCAGCTGACTGATACAGGATTCGGTATCATTGCCGTACCGGATCACGCGCGATTCCTTGCCATTTTCAAAGGCGGCACATTCTTCAATGGCCGCATCAATGAGACGGTCCATCCCCTTGTTTTTATTTCCCACGGTGAACACCACCGGCACATCCAGCAGAGCGGCCAGTTTTTTCTCATTGATCCGCATCCCCCGGGCTTCGGCCATATCAGCCATATTAAGGACAAACAGCACGGGCCGTCCCAGTTCCATGACCTGAAGGGCCAGAAACAGACTGCGTTCCAGGTTGGACGCATCAATGATATTGATCACAATATCCGGGTGTTCGTTAATGATAAAATCCCGGGTGGTGATCTCTTCCATGGAAAACGGGGTCAAACTGTAGGTCCCGGGCAGATCCACCACCCGCAGGGTATGCTGCCGGTACTTGAGCAGGCCTTCTTTTTTCTCAATGGTGACACCCGGCCAGTTGCCCACTTTTTGTCTGGCACCGGTCAGATTGTTGAAGATGGTGGTTTTCCCGCAATTGGGGTTTCCCGCCAGGGCAATGGTCAGTTCCTTTTTCATTTTTTGTCTTTCCGGGTTGTCACATTTTCAACCAGAATATGGGCGGCTTCCTCCACCCGCAGGGAAATATGATATCCCTTGACCACCAGCTCGACAGGATCTTTTAACGGGGCATACTTTTCCACATACACCCGGGTTCCCCGGTTGATCCCCATCTCCAGAAGACGCCGCCGCAGCGTACTTTCTCCGGATACCCGGACAATGGTTCCCTCCTGCCCCGCTCTCATGTCACACAAAAGCACCCGGATGGATTCCGGATCCGTGGAATGATCGGCATGCCCGTTTTTTGATGCATCCGCCGACGTATCCACGGGTTCGACCCAGATTTTCTGGGCCATGCCGCTGCCGATAACCAGTCGGGTCTCTCCGGTGGCAATCACCACCTGACCACCGAACCCATTGGACACCACTTCAAGTTCATCCCCGATTTTCAAACCCATGGAAGAAATTCGAAGCTGCATCTGCCGGCCGGCTTCCAGCTGCTTCACTTTCAGTTTTTCGCCCTGTTTTGCTTTGTGCAACAGCACCAGTTTCTGTCGTTTGGCCATACAGGCACTGCAAAGGCCATAGATTTCCATGCGGTGCTGGAGCATATGAAACCCATATTCTTTGGCCACTTTCTGCTGCTGTTTTTCCAGGGCTTCATCTTTGAATTCCAGAATAGTGCCGCACTTGGTGCAGATCATGTGATCGTGGTGAATCCCCAGATGCCGGTGTTCGTACAAAGGTTCCCCGCCATCGAATTCTACCTTTGACGCAAAACCGAACCGGCACAGGTGTTCCATGGATGAAATCACAAATTCATCATTCAACCGGATGCCGTTTTTTTTCAGTTGCGTGACAATCTCTGCGTGACTCACATGGTGATCCAGCTGCAAAAACGCTTCAAGCACTTGAAACCGTTCATCAAAACGATCCAGTCCCTGTTCCCGAAACAGCCGCATGAACTGTTTTTTTTCCTGTTCGTGGGTATTGATCATCATTGTTATTATCCTGATAAAAATAAGTCACTAAGATATGATAGCGGGCGTGGTCTGTCAAGCTGACATAATATGATTTTCTTATTGATTTTATACAGTATAATTTATATTATAAAGGGTTATGAATTTTTATGCAGACACACAATATGATGTGGTGGTCGTGGGTGCGGGCCATGCCGGATGTGAGGCAGCCCTGGCCGCGGCCCGCATGGGATGCGCCACCCTGCTTTTGACCATTGATATGGACAAAATTGCCGCCATGCCGTGCAGCCCGTCCATCGGCGGCATGGCCAAAGGACAGCTGGTCAAGGAAATCGATGCCCTGGGCGGCCACATGGCGCTGATTACGGATCGTTCCGCCATCCAGTTCCGGACATTGAATACCCGGAAAGGCCCGGCGGTTCATTCCACCCGCACCCAGAACGACAAAGCCCTGTATTCCCGGCACATGAAAACGGCCCTGGAAACCTGCCCGAACCTGGATCTGAAACAGGCCATGGTCAAGGCACTGATAATTGAAAACAATCAGATCAAAGGCATTGTGGATGCGACCGGTTATGAATACTTTGCCCCCTGTGTGATCATTACCACGGGCACTTTTTTGCGGGGCACAGTCCATATCGGGGCCACCCGGATTGACGCCGGCCGGGCCGGGGAATTTTCTTCCATCGATCTGGGCCGGCACCTGTCGGATCTCGGGTTTGACATGGGGCGCATGAAAACCGGAACCCCTCCCCGGCTCCATGCCGACAGCATTGATTTCTCATGCTTCCGCCGCCACATGTCCGACAGTGTGCCCATCCCGTTTTCCTTTAGAACGGCCGCCATCACCACCCCCATGCTGCCCAGCTTTATGGGACATACCAATGCCCGGACCCATGACATTGTCCGGAGTAATCTGAAGCACTCCGCCCTTTACGGGGGACACATCAAAGGGCAGTCCGCCCGGTACTGTCCCTCTTTTGAAGATAAAATCGTCAAATTCCCGGACCGGGACAGCCACCATATCATCTTGGAGTATGAAGGAATCCATACCAAAGAAATTTATGCCTCCGGTTTAGGCAACAGCCTGCCCCTGGAGATCCAGTACCAGGTGGTCCGATCCGTGAAAGGCCTGGAACAGGCCAGAATCATGAGGCCGGCCTATGCCATTGAATACGATTATATAAATCCGCTGGAACTGTTCCCGACCCTGGAAACCAAACGGATCAAAGGCCTTTTTCTGGCCGGACAGATCAACGGCACCTCCGGATATGAAGAAGCCGGGGGCCAGGGCCTGTGGGCCGGCATCAATGCCGCAGGTAAGGTTCAGAAACGGCCCGCATTTGTGCTGGACCGGTCCCAGGCGTACCTGGGCGTTATGATCGATGATCTGGTGACCCGGGGTACCACTGAACCCTACCGCATGTTCACTTCCCGGGCGGAATACCGCCTCATGCTCAGAGAAGACAATGCGGATCTGCGCCTGGCTGACATCGCTTTTGAATACGGCCTGATCGATGCAGACCGCCTGGCTTTGT
This sequence comes from Desulfotignum phosphitoxidans DSM 13687, assembly GCF_000350545.1. Lineage (GTDB taxonomy): Bacteria > Desulfobacterota > Desulfobacteria > Desulfobacterales > Desulfobacteraceae > Desulfotignum > Desulfotignum phosphitoxidans. The sequence continues at coordinate 32,340 of NZ_APJX01000008.1, read as the reverse complement.
GCCGGGAAATCCAGGAACAGACCCGCAAAGAAATTCACCGGGTGAGACAGATGGTTGTCAAACCGGAAACCGCCGTGAACCAGCGCCTATCCGACTTGGACAGCCCGCCCATCTCCACCGGTGTCAAACTGGAACAGCTCCTGAAACGGACGGAGATCGATTATCAGAACCTGATGGCCTTTGCCCCGCCGCTTGAACCGGTTCCCGCCCGGGTGGCCCGGCAGGTGGAAATTGAAATCAAGTATGAAGGATATATCACCCGCCAGCTGAACGAAATAAAAAAATTCAAGCATCTGGAACGAATCCATATCCCGGCACGACTCGATTACGGCAATGTCCACGGCCTGTCCAATGAAATCCGGGAAAAACTGAAAAAAATTCAGCCGGAAACCCTGGGCCAGGCTTCCCGGATCGACGGCATGACGCCTGCCGCCATCTCTGTGATGATGGTTGCCATTGCCGCTTTTAACACCCAGAAATCCGCTTGACTTGTGCGGGTTGACGCTTATCATTTACCATAAAAAAGTCAAACCCAATATAAAACAAGCAGTGAGGAAAAAATGGCCGACGATTATTACAATATTCTAGGCATCGATAAATCGGCAAGTGCGGCAGATATCAAAAAAGCTTACCGCAAGCTTGCCATGAAGTACCATCCGGACAAAAACAAAGGGGATAAAACCCTGGAGGACAAATTCAAGAAAATCAGCGAAGCCTATGCCGTGCTCAGCGACCCGGAAAAACGAAAACAATATGACACCTATGGCTCCGCCGACTTTCAACAGCGATATTCCCAGGAAGATATTTTCAGAAACTTTGATTTAGGGGATATTCTCAAGGAGTTCGGATTCGGCGGCGGCCGGGGCGGATTTTCCGCTTCTTTTGGCCAGGCCGGTCCCCGGGGGCGCTCCGGTTTCTCCGGGGGCAATCCGTTTTTTCAAAACACGGGCGACGGGTTCGGCCAGCAACGGGCCTATCCCCGGACACCGGGAAAAGATATTGAATATGAAATTCCGTTGACCCTGGAAGAATTGATTCACGGCACCAAAAAAACCATCACCATCCGCCAGGGCAGCACCACCAATGCGGTTGAGGTTCGTATTCCCAAAGGATTGACCCAGGGGAAAAAAATCCGTCTGGCCGGCAAAGGTGAACCGTCTCCCCATGGCGGACCGGCCGGGAATCTGTATATCAAATCCAGACCGGTTCCCACCAGCGGGTTTTCCATTGACGGCAACGATGTCCTTATGACCCAATCGATCAAACTGACCCAGGCCCTTCTGGGAGACAAACTGGAAATTCTGACCCCGTCCGGAAAGACCATGAACCTGAAACTACCGGCCGGAACCAGTCACAAAGCCAGGATGCGTCTGCCCGGACATGGTATTCCCCATATGAAAGGAAATGGTTGCGGAGATCTGTTTGTTGTGATTAATATAGACATGCCCAAAAAACTGACGGACAAACAAAAAAAATTAATCCAGGAACTCAAAGCCACAGGATTGTGATTCACCATGCCCGAATTTATCCCGCTGATTTCCCGACAGACCATCCAGAACCGGGTCCGGGAAATCGGCAAACAGATCTCCCGGGACTACCAGGGTAAAGACCTGATTTTAACAGGAATTTTAAAGGGTGCTTTCATGTTCATGGCCGATCTTACCAGGCAGATCGATATGGACCATGACATTGATTTCATTGGTGCGTCTTCCTATGAAGGCACCCATTCCACCGGGCAGATCGTATTCACCAAACAGCCGGATCTGGAATACCGGAATCGGGATATTCTGCTGGTGGAAGACATCGTGGATACAGGCAACACCTTGACCAAGATCATGGAGTTTATCCAACTTCTCAATCCGAATTCCGTGGCCGTCTGCACCCTGATCGACAAACATGAACGCCGGAAAAAAGCAATTCCCGTCAAGTATGCCTGTTTTTCTCTTGAAAAAGGATTCATTGTCGGGTATGGGCTGGATTATGATGAAAAATACAGGAACAAGCCTGAAATATATGACCTGAAATTATAGGGGATGCGCCATGATTATCACCTGTGAAAAGTGCGAAACACGATTCAACTTAGATGAATCCTTACTCGATGCAGACGGATCCACGGTACGTTGCAGCCGGTGCCAGCACATATTCACGGCATTCCCCCCTTCTGCCAAACCGGAATTCGACGATTCTGAATTTCAGGATATCGATTTTGACAAAGATCTTGAGTTCGATGATTCCGACTTTGACGAACAAGAAAATCTGCCTGAAACCTTGGATGATGAAAACCGGACCCAGGACGTTATACAGCAAACTGTTGAACCCGATGAGCTGGAACTGGAAGCGATTGATCCGGATGAAATAGAAATCGAATTTGAAGATGCTGACACAACAGAAACAGATGAACCGGATCTGTCGGATGAACTGAAACTATCAGATGAACCCGACCTGTCGGAAGATATGGCCGAAGTTCAGGAAGAACTCGAATTGGGTGACATCACTTCCGAAGACAACGAACCGGAATTCGATCTGGCGTTTGATCTGGATGAAGAAAATCCGGATACTGAAGAACTGAGTCTGGACACACCTGAAGAAAAAGAACCTGAACTCGAAGATCAGTCCCGGTCCCATTCTTTGGAAGAAACGGATCCATTGGACAAAAAAACAAAGATCGATACGGATCAAGAAATTGATGTCGATCTAAAAGACGACTTTGAACCTGAGGAAACGGCTTTTGACGGATTGGATGAATTTGACGACCCGGATTTTAACGAAACAGACATGGAGGATGCCGACCTTCCTGATACGCTGTCTCATGAGACCCCCCCACCCCGCCGTCCGGCCCGGGCATCTTTGATCCACCCGCTGGACCCGGAAGATGAACGCATGGATTCTGAAGAACCGCCTGCCAAAAAAAGAACCGGTCTGGGGCTTCCGGTTCTGGTGCTCCTCCTTGTCTTTTTATTGGCAGGGGGCGGTTATATTGCCGCCACATTTTTTGGATACAAGATTCCTTTTCTGCCCGAAATCCAGATTCCGTTCATTGAGCAGTACCTGCCTGAGAAGACACCGGAAACCGTGACCTATCCGGACCCGATCCCGGACCAGAAAAGTGTGACCGGCCGGTTTCTCACCAATGACTTTGCCGGAGAACTGTTCATCATCACCGGAAAAATCGAAAATCCTGCTCAGATTCCCTACGGCCGTATCCAGGTGAAAGGCACCTTGTTTCAAAAAGAAAAAAAAGCCGCCATGACCCAAACCGCTTTTTGTGGCAATATCATCCCTGAAGAAACCCTGAAAACCGCCCGGATCGAAGACCTGACCGCTCAGTTGAAAATTCCGGGGGGAACCGCGGATATCAACGAAAAAATCATGCCGGGTGACACCGTTCCGTTCATGCTGGTGTTTGCCGACCTGCCCCGGAATCTGGAAAACTTTACCGTGGAGGTGGCGGGATTTGATAAAGCAACACCCTGATCATTTCTCTTATGCCTTGTTGACCCATGAAACACACCCCCGTGAATCCGGCCTTAAGCCGGCACGAAATCATCTCCCGCCTGGGAAAGGCGGTTCATCCCTCCCCTCCGGACCTGAATAAATATGATCAGACGGCTGTCATGGCGCTGTTTTTGTTCAACCAGGCTCTTCCGAAACTGTTGTTCATCCAGAAAGCGGATGTGGCCGGATATCCCTGGCGCAATCAAATGGCCTTTCCCGGCGGACATGTGGATGAAACCGATGACAGCCCTTTGGAAACCGCGTTGCGGGAGCTGGAGGAAGAACTGGGGATCGTTCCGGAAAATGTGGAAGTCATCGGTTCCATGGGCCATTTCCAGACCATCAATCACAAAGATATCCACGCCTTTACCGGTATCTGGAACCAGCAGGGCCCCATCCGGTTCGATCCTGTGGAAATCAGACGGGTGTTTCAGATTCCGGTGCCCCACCTGGCCGACCTGCACCGGGAAAAAAAGTATCTTGGACAAACCCCGCCGATCCTGGATCTGACCTATCCGTTCCAGGATGTGGTCATATGGGGCGTGACGGCCAAAATCCTTCACCACATGCTGGACACATTAATGGATCACTGAGATCAAGTAAAATCAGTCATTTTTATTCCGCTGCCACAGCCGGAACCCGATCTTGATCACCAGAAAAAAGGACAGCCCGGCCAGTATCCCCGGAAACCACATATGTTCAACCAGATCCGGGTTTGACCCGGCCACGGTCACCCCGGACAAGGCAAACAAACCGATCACAAACAAAAAACCCATCAATATCCAGCAGGCAGCGGAAGTATCATACCAGGGAATGTATTGTTTTCTGAAAAACGGGAAACGATCTGAACGCATTGCGTTGGCGCCATTCTTTTATTTCAGGATTGTCAATACCATATATTGTATTTTTTCTATTGACACACAACAATATATTGGATAATTTGATTTATGTCGATCACACATATCCAGTCCGGATACCCTGTGTCAACACAAAGAAACAATATGTCAATTTGAATCTGATTTCAAGAGGTAGGCCATGTTTGAACAAATAAAGAAACGCGATGGGCGGATCAGCGCATTTGACTCGTCAAAAATCACCAGTGCCATTGAAAAAGCCGGTCTGGCAACGGGTGAATTCAACGGCAGAGAAGCCAAAAGACTGACCCTCAGGGTCTTGACCCTGGCCCGGGACCTGCAACTGGGGCCGGTGCCGGAAGTGGAAGAGATCCAGGACATCGTGGAACGGGTCCTGCTGGATTCCCCGTTCTACAAGACGGCCAAGGCTTACATCATCTACCGGGAGCAGCACAACCAGATCCGGAAGATCGCCATCCGGGAAAACGTGGACCTCATGGAATCCTATATCTCCCAGATGGACTGGAAGGTCAAGGAAAACAGCAATATGAGCTATTCCCTTCAGGGCCTGAACAATTACATCTCTTCAGATATCACCGCGGAATACTGGCTCAACAAAATCTATCCCCCGCCGGTGCGGGAGGCCCATTACAGCGGAGACATACATATTCATGATTTAAGCCTGCTGTCTGTGTACTGTGTGGGCTGGGATCTTCAGGATCTGCTTCTGGAAGGATTCAAAGGTGTGGCCGGAAAAGTCCAGTCCTCACCCCCCAAGCATTTCAGAAGCGCTTTGGGCCAGATCGTAAATTTTTTCTACACCCTTCAGGGGGAAGCGGCCGGGGCCCAGGCCATGTCCAATTTCGACACCCTGCTGGCGCCGTTTGTCAGAGAGGATCAACTCACCCCCAAAGAGGTGAAGCAGGCCCTTCAGGAGTTTGTCTTTAACATCAATATCCCCACAAGGGTGGGATTCCAGACCCCGTTCACCAATATCACCATGGATCTGAACGTACCGGCCACCCTGGCGGATTCACCGGTCATCATCGGCGGCAAATACCGGGAAGACACCTATGCCGGGTATCAAAAAGAAATGGATATGATCAATGCCGCCTTTGCCGCAGTCATGATGGAAGGGGATGCCAAGGGCCGGGTTTTTACATTCCCCATCCCCACCTATAACATCACCCGGGACTTTGACTGGAACAATCCCAACCTGGAAAATATCTGGAAAATGACCGGTAAGTACGGGATTCCTTATTTTTCCAACTTTGTCAACTCCGACATGTCTCCGGAAGATGCCCGGTCCATGTGCTGCCGTCTGCGCCTGGACAACCGGGAGCTGCGCAAACGGGGCGGTGGCCTGTTCGGTGCCAATCCATTGACCGGGTCCATCGGTGTGGTCACCCTGAACCTGCCCAGAATCGGATATCTGGCTGAAAATGAAACCGATTTTTTCCAGCGCCTGGATCATTTGACCCGGGTGGCTGCCGAATCTTTGAGCATCAAGCGCAAGATTCTGGAAAAATTCACCGAGGGCGAGCTGTATCCCTATTCCAAGTTCTACTTGAGAAAAATCAAGGAAAACACCGGAGTCTACTGGCGCAACCATTTTTCCACCATCGGTATTCTGGGCATGAACGAGGCCTGCATCAACTTCTTAAACCAGGGGATTGCCACGCCGGAAGGACAGGCATTTGCCGTACAAGTCATGGATCATTTACGCAAAAACATTGAAACGCTTCAGGCGGAAACCGATGAAATTTTCAACCTGGAAGCCACCCCGGCCGAAGGCACCACCTACCGGTTTGCCAATCTGGACAAAAAAAGATTCTCAGATATCATCTGTGCCAATGAATCAGAATATCAGCAGGGCAGTGATCCGTTCTATACCAACTCCACCCATCTGCCGGTCAATTACACGGATGACCTGTTCGAAGCCCTGGAACTCCAGGATCCGCTGCAGACCCGATACACCGGCGGCACGGTCCAGCATCTGTTTCTAGGCGAAGAGGTCCAAGACATCCAGGTGGTCAAACAACTGGTGAGCAAGGTATCCAATACATTCAAACTGCCCTATTTCACGCTGACGCCCACGTTTTCCATCTGTCCGTCTCACGGCTACATTGCCGGAGAACATGCCACCTGTGATACCTGTCACGCAGAAACGGAAATCTACTCCCGGGTGGTGGGGTATCTGCGGCCGGTGTCCCAGTGGAACAATGGCAAGCAGACGGAATTTGCCATGCGTAAAACATTTAATGTGGCTTCGTAACCATGCATATCGGCGGTTTCCAGAAAAATTCTCTGATCGACTTTCCAGGAACCATTTCCTGTGTGGTGTTTACCATGGGATGCAATTTTATCTGCCCCTATTGTCATAATCCTGAACTGGCGGCCGGCCCGGCAAACGGCACCGGCCGCCTGGACACCACGGATATTTTTTCATTTCTGACGGCCCGAAAAGGACTGGTGGACGGGGTGGTCATCACCGGAGGAGAACCCTGTCTGCAAAAGAATCTGATGGATTTCATCCAGCAGATCAAGCAGATGGGGCTTGCCGTCAAACTGGATACCAACGGATCAAGACCGGCGGTTCTGTCCCGGCTGCTTGACCGCTCTCTGGTGGATTATGTGGCCATGGACATCAAAACCGGGGCGGACAAATATCCTGACATCATGAAACCTTCCGCTGACATGGATTCGGTTTCACAAAGCATGGGTCTTATCATGGATTTTGCCCCTGCCTATGAATTTCGAACCACCTGTGTGCGGCCGTTTATCAATGCCCAAATCATGGAACAGATTGCCGGCCAGATCAAAGGGGCCAAAAAGTATGTGCTTCAGAAATGTGTCCGCCATGTTCCCATGATGGATCCGCAATTTTCACAGAACCCGGATCATTTTTTTTCGGACCGGGAGATTCTGGAACTGAAATCCATTGTTGAAGGCGCGGTTCAGGAAGTACAGGTCCGATAAACAGATTCGAGACATCAATGATACCGGTCAGGTTCTGTCCTTTGGCATTGATTGAATGATCTGTTTCGCCACCTGCTCTGGAAACTGTTTTCTGCAGTGAACAGCCAGATCTGCATATCTTTCATATAAAGGGACCCGTTCCCGGTATAAATCATCAATGGTTTTTCCCGGAGAGATGGCCACCCCCCGGGTGATCACATCTGACAACCGGGTTTTAAGCACATCCAGATCAACGGCCAGATAAACGATGACACAGGTTTCAGCCAGATGGCGCATGGCCTCGGGTTTGTATATCACGCTGCCGCCGGTGGCAATCACATGACGGGTACATCGGATGTCCAGAAGATGCTGTTTCTCGATTTCCAGAAACTGTTCCAACCCATGGCGGGCAATGATCTGAGCAAGGGTCTGATGCTCTTTGGCCTGGATCAAAATATCCGTATCCATGAAATCAAACCCCATTTTTTTGGCCAGCAGCACCCCCACCGTGCTTTTACCCACAGCCGGCATACCAATCAATGCAATATTTTTTTTATCTTTCATCAATTTAACCTGTCATTTCTGCAATATACCGCTTTTTTATCCCCAAAAATTTAAACAAAAATATATACTATCCTTTCTTTGTCTTTGCAAGCCTAAACAAGCAGACACCGCCGATCCCACAGACCTTGACTTTCCCTGCCATGAGATCTATTTTAGACAAAAATAACCCTTGTTCACAAAGAAGCCGCGCCGATGAAACCGCCCATTATCTCCATAGCCGGAAAATCCAATGCCGGAAAAACCACCTTTGTGGTAAAACTGATCACTGAACTCACCCAAAGAGGCTACCGCATCGGGTCTGTCAAGCACACCCACCACGACATCGACCTGGATCAAAAAGGAAAAGACAGCTGGCGGCATAAACAGGCCGGTGCAAAAACAACCCTGCTGGTCACGGATCAACACATCGCCATGGTCAAAGATGACCCACGGCCTGACATTGAAAAAATGCAGTCGTATCTGTCTGATATGGACCTGATTCTGGCGGAAGGATTCAAACGCCAGCCATTACCCAAAATCGAAATTTTCCGGATGGACGGCCCCCATGATCATCCGTTATTCCTGGATCACCCCGACCTGATCGCATTGGTCACCGACACGACGCTGGCGCCATCCGTCCCTGTTTTCGGATTAAATGATATCGGATCCATGGCCACATTTGTCCAGAAACGCTATCTGAATCACCCATGAAAGCGCTGGTGCATACCCTGGGCCGGGTCTGTGTCACGGTCTGGATTTGCTTTTTGATCATCAACCAGACAGAATCGGCATTGGGTGACACAGACATGGAATCTTATCATTGCATGACGTCCCTGGACCAGGGGACCATCAACTGGACAAACGGAACCGTCACTGTCACAGGCAAGGCCGCCCCCATCATCAACCCGGACAATATTCATGAAGCCGATCCCGGGGCTGCCCGGGCCGATGCCAACCGCCGGCTCATCGAAATCCTCAAGCAGATCACCATATACAATGATCTGACCGTCGGGCAGTTTGCAGCCGGAAACGATGACATCATGGCTGGCATTGAAAAAACGGCCCGGGATGCCGTGATCATCCGCCAGTATTACACATCGGCCCTGGATGTGGAATTAACGGTCCGGACCCGGCTGTTAGGGGGCTTTCTACAACTGGTTCTACCGGATGAGATCCGGCAGATTCCGAAAATCAATCCGGACATTCTCTCCGAAACCCCGAAGGAATCCGGAAAGATCCCTTACACCGGGCTGATTTTAGACGTCCGGAAACTGGATTTCGATCCCGTGCTCTACCCGGTCATTGTCAGTGAACAGGGAGGAACCATTTATTCCGCCGTGTTCATCAGCCGTGAATTTGCCGTACAGCATGGTGTCTGTAAATATATGTGTGCCATGGACAATGCGTTGCAGGACCCGCGTGTGGGCAGTCATCCGCTGGTGATCAAAGGGCTCAGAACATCCGGAAAAGAAAATACCGCCATTGTCATCAGCACGGCAGATGCCAAACAGATAGAACAATCCACTGAACGGCATCTGTTTTTAAAACAATGTCGGGTCATTTTTGTGACCGGCAACTGACATTCATACAAAAAAATCCAAGGATTGATTATGACAGATTTTATTCCGAACCGGGACGATGCATTAAAACTGCTGAAAAAATACAATCAGAAACCCAGCCTGATCCGCCATGCCCTTGCCGTGGAAGCAGTGATGGCCCATTTTGCAGAAAAATTCGGAGAAGACCCGGAAAAATGGCGGGTTGTGGGTCTGGTGCACGACCTGGATTATGAGCAGTTTCCGGACGCACACTGCCATAAATGTGTGGAACTGTTCAGATTACACCACTGGCCTGAAGAATATATCCGGGCGGTCATCAGTCATGGATGGGGCATCTGCACGGATGTTGAACCCCGGACCCCCCTGGAGAAAACCCTGTACGCCATTGATGAACTCACCGGGCTTGTGGCCAGTGCGGCCCTGGTCCGGCCGTCCAAAAGCATTCTGGATCTCAAGACCAAATCCGTGAAAAAAAAGTTCAAGGACAAGGCGTTTGCCGCAGGCGTTGACCGGGAAGTGGTCAAAAAAGGCGCAGAAATGCTGAACATGGACCTGTCCGATCTGATCACCGAAGTGATTGCCGGCATGCAGCCCGTGGCTGAAGAGATCGGGCTTAAAGGGAATCTTTAGCCACCAGTTCTCACGCCGGACATGCGCTTTTGCATGCTTTTTAAACAACGTTTACATCAAGGTGTCAACGCATTGGAAATGGTATCGGCCATTTGGGCCAGATTGTTCAGATAATCATATGCCAGCGGGTCAATGGAGACCACGGCCCCATTGATCGCCTGGGCAATTTTCCGGGCTGCCTGGGCATCAAACTGGGGCTGTACAAAGATAACCCGGGCCTGTTCCTGTCTGGCCAGCTTGATGATGGCGGACAATTCCTTTCCTTTGGGGGACCGACCCATGGTTTCCACAGGAATCTGGTTCAAGTCAAAGGCATCGGCAAAATAGCCGAATGCCGGATGAAACACAAAAAAATTGGTTCCTGCCAGAGGTGCCAACAGCCTATGCAACCGATCATAGAGCTGATCCAGCTTGAGGGCAAATTGTCTGTAATTGGCCTGAAACCGGTCTTGATGCTGCGGGGCCAGTTCACACAGTGTGTCTGCAATGGTTTTTGCCTGTTGTTTGACCAGAAGCGGGTTCATCCAGGTATGGGGATCTTTCCCGTCCGCAAGGCCATGGCCTGACTCCGGGACTTTTTCACCCTGGAGCGGCGCATCCGGCGCATGATGGTGCGCATGGGTATCTGTCTTGTCCGGATCCTCTTTTTCATGAATATGGGCTTGCATATCCCTGAGTTGGATCCCTTTTCGGGTATCCACCACCTGGATGTCCGGGGCCATGGATGCCAGTTTGTGCAAGAATCCATTCTCAAAAGGCACACCGATTCTGAAATACACATCGGCCTGGGCCAGCCGCCGGATCTGGTCCGGGGTGGGGGAATAGGTGGTCGGGCTTTTGCCGGGCGCCACCAGCACATCCACGTCAGCCAGGTCCTGAACGATCTGCTCAACAAAAAATTTTTGAGGCAGCACACTGACATGAATTTTCAACGTTTCCTGAGCCCCGAGGCCGAAACCCGGCAAAAGCGTAATCAACACCGCCAGAATCACTGATTTTAGATGCATAACTCTTCCCTGAAGTTGATGGATCCGCCCAAATAATGATCAGCCCACCAGTTTGGCTGTGATTTGCGCCACATGCCTGCCCTGAAACCGGGCACCTTCCAGCTCCGTTTCAGAAGGCTGCCTTGCCCCGTCTCCACCGGCAATGGTGGATGCGCCATAGGGGGACCCCCCCGTGATCTCATCGATGCGCGTCTGTCCCTGAAATGAATACGGCAACCCCACCACCACAAACCCGTGGTGCAGCAATGTGGTATGAAAAGACAGAATGGTGGATTCCTGGCCCCCGTGCTGGGTGGCGGAACTCACAAACACACTGCCCACCTTGCCGATGAGAGATCCATTGGCCCACAGCTGACCGGTCGCATCCAGAAACTGGCGCATCTGCCCGCACATGTTGCCGAACCGGGTGGGGGTGCCGAAAATGACGGCATCCGCTTTTTCCAGCTCTTCCACCGTACACACCGGCACATGGGAAAACGCTTTTTTTGCCTCTGTTGCCCCCATTTTTTCCAGCACCTCATCCGATAATGTTTCCGGCACCTGCCGGATGTCCACGTCAGTACCCTGTCCCTTTTTTGCGCCCTCGACAACCGCCTGGGCCATTTTATACACATGACCGTACGTGGAATAAAACACAACCAGAATTTTCATGGGAACCCCCTTGTTTTAGGTTATCGATAAACAATAAAACTGTATGGCTTTAAACACGGTTTGTCAATTATCTTAAAAATTTAAAAAAAGCACTTGACAGGCAATTCATGGCATGAAATATATGACGGAAATTTTTTGTTAGGCTCGACTAAAAAATAGTTCCAAGCCTAAAAAATTTCAAATTTAATGCCAATTTTTATTTTAATTGATGGAGAAAAAAATGAAAATCAAGTCTATTGTCCTCGTGAGTTTGGTGCAACTTATATTGTCAGTCAGCGCATTTGCCCATTTCCAACAAATTGACTCTCCGATGGCGGCCCGGGATGCCGCATCCACGCGGACGGTGGGTGACGTCAAAAGCATGGAAGACCGGGTCAGGCACCTGGAACAGGCCATCGGCTCAGGAGACGAAAGCAACCGCTGGCTTGATCGGATTGAGATCTCTGGTCTGATCGAGATCGAGGCCATGCACCAGAGTACTGATTTTTCCGACCCGGCCCAGGTGGATGAAGATGAAAGCGACATCGACCTGGCCACGGTGGAGGTGGCCGTGGATGCCGGTATCTCCGATCATGTGGACGGCCATGTCCTGTTCAAATACGAAGAGGATGAACTGTTTGTGGATGAAGGATTCATCACCCTGTCAGGAAAAGAACGGTTTCCGATCTTTCTGACGGCCGGCCGGCAGTATCTGCCGTTTGGCAACTATGACTCTCATTTTGTGACCGATCCTCTGACCCTGGTTCTGGGGGAAACCAATGACGGGGCAGTGGTGGTTGGATCCAGCTTTGCCGGCGGCACGGTGAAAGTCTTTGCCGGCCTGTTCAACGGAGCTGTTGATGAAACCGGTGAGGATAACATGGTTGACAACGTGGTGGCAGCCGTATCCTTCCAGCCCTTTGAATCAGTCATAATGGGCGCGTCATACACCTCGAACCTGATCTCCTCGGATGGGTTTTCCGAAGCGGTCGTCACCGGCACCGGCACTGTGACGGACATGGTGGGGGGCTGGAGTGCGTTCATCACGACCTCTTTTCTGGAACGGTTTACCTTCATCGCTGAATATGCCGCAGCCATGGATCATTTCAAAGCCGGAGAGATCTATGATGCCGCCGAAACCCGGGAACAAAAACCGGCTGCCTGGAACATGGAGCTGGGGGTTTCCGTGCTGGAAAATCTGGAACTGGCCATCGGTTATGCTGGATCCGATGACGGCGGAGCGGATTTTCTGCCTGAAACCCAGTACGGGGCCGTGGCCAACTGGGGCATTTTCAACAGCACCAACCTGGCCCTGGAATATCTGAGAGCAGATTTCGATGATGACGCTGTGGAGACCGACACCATCACCGTGCAGCTGGCCATTGAATTCTAACCTGTTTGCTGGATCTGGTTTTTCCTGAATTCCCACTGGTCCCAGGTCCGGAATCCCCAGCCAAGTGCTTTGAACCGGTCATGATCATTTTTGCCCTCCAGGGCCAGGGACCAGACCAGGGGCTCCGGCCAGCCGTGCTTTTCAGCCACCTGGGCCACGGTGAACCCACGAGCCAAATCGGCATTTATTAGATTTGGCAATGTTGCCATTTTTAATAAATGGTTGTGGATGGATGCCTGATTTATCCCCATTTGTTTTGCAATCCTGTCCTGGGGAAAACCCGGCTGCACCCATGCCGAAAAATATTGCAAATGACTGTTAAAAAAAACGGAACTTCAGCTGCTATTGTTGCACTGCTCAATGAAAAACAGCTTTAATTCCATCGTAATCACCGATCCTGAAGGCCTCTTCTTCAGGTTTTCATTTATCAGGTGGAGTTATTCAAAAAAAAATTGTATGCTTCATTACTTCCGCAGCAGTGCGGCGGGAACAGCCCGGGTCAGCAGCCCCTCAGAGGCTGCCGCCTGGGCGGGAACAATCCGGTTGCACCGGATATCGCGGCTGACCTCAGCCGTTCGAAACCGATACGCCATAATTTAAGCCGGTGTGTGAAATGATTGAAACGAAATGGGACATGAAACCAAATAAAGCAAAAGCAATGATGCTTGCGAAACGCCAATTAGCTGAGTTTGTATGTGACGCAGTTAATTTGGAAGGGATTCATTTAACCTTACCGGAAATTCAGACATTACTTGATGGGATTTCCGTTGGCGGACATAAATTATCTGACCAGCAAATAGCATTGAACCAAGCCGATACGTGGCGCGTGTTATTTGGGTTGATTGATAAAAATCAGTTTGAAATCACCTGTGAAAAAGTCTGTGCACTCCATCGCATCGCGGGTAAGGACGAGGCATTGGATTGGGGAAAGTTCAGATCTGGCGGGGTGACCATAGCAGGGACTAACTATATGCCGCCGCATGCGGATGCGTTACCGGAGTTGTTTGAAAAAATGGTGGGTGACTCACACCGCATGCCCGATATTTACGATCGTGCGATCCATTTTTTTCTTACAATGGCCAGATGCCAATTTTATTATGATGTCAATAAGCGTATGGGGCGTTTTATCATGAATGGACTCTTGTTGAGTTGCGGATACCCTGCGATCAATCTTCCTGCGAAAAGACAACTGGAGTTTAATCAATTGATGCTCGATTTTTATCAAACAGGTCATCAAAAACCAATGAATACCTTTCTACGCTCCTGCTTAGATGAAAGGGTCATAAAAATCATGAAAGAATAGCGCATTTATCAAATGCTTTCATCCCAAAGTTGCAGGAGTTCATTCAATATCTTACCTATAGACAGGCAAGAATTCGCCGCCTTCCGGCCAGAAGGCCGGCATAGCGGTAAAGTGATTCAGCCTCTTGGGAGCGCTTCAGGGCCAGAGACTGGCAGGCCAGGCCGCAGGCTGCCTGATAATCGTTTTGCTCGAAAGCGGCCCGGGCTGCCGCAAGGCAGGCAGCGGCCCGCTCTGTCACGGCAATGAGAGGGCGCAAGTCTGATTTGCACCGGTGGCAGATCTGCCTGCCTTTGAATGGGGCCTTGCAGGCCGGGCATGTTTCCATCATTCTCGCCTCTTACTCGCCTATATAAAAAAGAATATCTTCCAGGTCTTCGGCCAGTTTCCCAGCCCGGTCCGGATCATTCCGGGCACAGGCCTCGGTGATATCTTCCATGAGATTGATGATGTCATCCTTGTCCTCATCCGGGGCCAGGGGCAGTTTTTCCCGGGCCTGGTCCAGGATGCCGGCGATGGCCGGGGGCAGGACCGCATCCGGGCCGGGTTCCGGCCGGGGCGGTTCTCCGGTTGAAGGGAGCTCTTTTGAAGGGGCGTTGTCCCCGGGGAACAGGGCACCGACTTTGTCCCTGGATTCGGAAATGCCGGTGCCACTCTGGCTGAAGACATTTTCAAGCACGGCATTAATGGTTTTGCCTGTATCCTTTTCCCTGGCCTCAAGCGTGAGTATGCCGTTGAGGTCCAGATCGTACCGCAGGGTGATGACGCTGCCGGCCGGGGCTTTGGACAGGTCAAAGGTATAGGTGCCGATGCGGATGTTATCCAGGGCATCCGGGTGGTCCCCCTGGTAGACATTGATATCGGCGGCGGCCTGGTTGTCTACCAGGGTCTGAAAGGCTTCGGTCCGGGTGGCCGGCAGCTTGGTGTTCCGCCGGATCAGGGGAACAAAGCAATGCGGGTAATGCCTGCCGTCCAGCATGCCGAAGGCGGAGGTGCCGAAGGTGTAGGGGGTGATGTCGATGAGCATGCTTTGGATGGACTTCCCCATTTCCCGGCCGGCCTGGATACCGGCCCCCAATGCCACGCAGAGATCCGGATCGATGCCGATGTCCGGTTCGATATTCAGTTCGCCGGACAACAGCCGGGATACCATGGGGATGCGGGTGGAGCCTCCCACCAGAATGACCTTGTCCAGCCGGCCCGGAGAAAGGGCCGCATCCCGCAGGGCCTTGGCCACGGATGTCATGGTTTTTTCAATAAGGGGCTGGATCATCTCTTCAAAGAGATCCCTGGACACTTCACAGGAGAGGTGGAGGTCCGGCGCCAGGTGGTCTTCTTCGATATGGACGAAAAACTCGTCGGACAACTGCATTTTGGCGACTTCGGCCGCGGATTTGAGGCGGGCCGCAGCCACCGGATCATCCGCAAGATCCCGGCCGTGGTGTTCCCTGATATGGTCCAGCAGATACGCCACCAGGGCTTCGTCAAAGTCTTCGCCCCCCAGGCGGTTGTCCCCGGTACTGGCAAGTACTTCCACCACACCGGCTTCGATTTTTACGATGGAGACATCAAAGGTGCCGCCCCCTAAGTCATAGATCAGGATGTGCCTGTCTTCGTCCCGGCCGGCTTCACCGTATGCCAGGGCCGCGGCCGTGGGCTCGTTGATAATCCTGAGAACTTCCAGCCCGGCGATCCGGCCGGCATCCCGGGTGGCCTGGCGCTGGACATCCGTAAAATAGGCCGGCACCGTTATCACCGCTTTTTGCACGGGACCGCCGATGGCGTCTTCCGCCCGGGCTTTCAGGGTCTTGAGGATCATGGCGGAGATCTCCTGGGGGGAGTATTCCTGGTCTCCCAGGGTGTAGCGGGTGTCCGTGCCCATCTGGCGTTTCACCGCCAACACCGTATCCCCGGGGAATGCCGCAGCCTGGTTCCGGGCGGTACGACCCACGATGAGGCGGCCGTTCCGGTCGATGCCCACACAGGAGGGCATGATCCCCCGGTCACCGTCCTCAATGACGACGGGGGTATCGTTAAACACAAAGGCGACTTCAGAGTTGGTGGTGCCCAGATCAATGCCGATAACCGGTTCCTGTGCCATTTACTTTTCCTTTCCTGGTGTGTTCACGACGACGCGTGCATGGCGGAGGACTTTGCCCCGCCGCATAAAGCCGCCGCTGATTTCCTGGGTGACAACGCCCTGCGGCATGTCCGGGACATGGCAGGTGTCCACCGCAGTCATGGTGTCCGGGTCAAAGGGCTGGCCCGTGGCCGGGATGGGGGTGGTTTCCAGGCGAAGGAGGGCCTGGTCGAATTTATTCAAAGCAATCTGGTAGCCGTCAAGGAGGGCATGCATTTTTTTTTGCCTGACAAACGGGGCGGTCACACGGGTCCGAGTAGCCGTTCCCCGGGCCAGGGAATCGCGGATATCCAGAAAAGCCTGGAGAATATCAGCGGTTGTCTCTTCCCTGAGTTTGTCTTTCATGGCCCCCATGCGGCTGACCTGGCGGGCCAGGTCCTCCAGAATCTGCCTGCCCTCCCCGGCAAAGGTGTTGAAATCCTTGAGCCCCTGAAGGTTCCGGGACTGCTCCCGGGTCTGGATCTGAACCTGCTTTTTCAGGCTGATGAATTCCGTAAGCAGGGTGTAAAGATCCGGGCCGTCCAGACTGCCGGTATCCTTTGGGACGGACCGGTTGTCTGTTTCCGACTGATCCGCCGGGTCTTGGGGCAGAAATTCCGGCGGGACCTGATCCAGGCCTTCCAGCCAGTCTGAAAAATCCGCCAAAGCCCTGGTCTTCCATTCCATGTCCAGCCGGTTGCGAAGGGCCCGCCCCGATGCGCTGTGAATCAGGGTGAGCATCCTCAGGATAACGGCCCTGTGGAACCAGGCCCCGGTCTTTGCAGCAATGTTACCGGGACTCATTTATTGTCCGCCTCGATGATCCGGTCCAGTCCGGGGGCCTGGGGTGCTGTGGGAATACTGTCCACAAGGGCATCCAGGGCATCGATCCAGAAGGTGAAGTCGTTGACGCCCGTCAGCCTGGCCTTGACCCGGCTGCGGCGGTCTTTCAGGGCCTCGTAGGCCCGGGTGATCCGCTGAAATGCCTCCGGGTGACGGTCCGGCGGAAATTCCCTGACCAGTGCCAGGTATCGTTCCCGGACCTCCCGGTCCCCGGCAGTCTTTTCCACGCCGAGTATATGGTGATAAATCACAATGGTCTCCTTTTGGTGTGGGTCATGCCCCGGATCTGAACCCCAGCATAAAGTGCTGGTGCTCCGGGATAGTTATGACGGCGGCCTTGGATTTAATACGCCCCAGGGCCTCCAGGATAAGCCGGCTGTATGCCAGGGCCTCCGCCAGTTTACGACCGGCTTCCCGGTATTGGGCCGTGGTCCGGATCCCGCTTTGGTGCATCAGGTCCAGCAGGACGTGAAGGGCGGCAATAAAATTTTCTTCCGGACGTTTCCAGGCGCGGGCCGGCCCGTTGACAATGCCGTCCGCGGCCACGGTCAGGTCGAAAATGATCTCTTTGGCCTCTTCGGGATCACAGGTGTTTCCGAATATGGATGCCACATCCAGGTCCCAGGGGAAGAGCGGCTCTCCCCGATCTTCTTCCAGGTCTGTCCCGGAATCCTCATTCATGGCATTCATCATGATATCATACAGATCTGAAAACATCTCATTCAAGGGAAGATCTGAGGGAAAAGCAGGGCCAGGACCGACTCCAGGAGGGGCGGGCCGATCAAACTCAAACCGTTCAAAGGCATCCTTGAGCGGATAGCACGCCACTTCCGAAAGGGACCTGGATATCTGCCGGAGGCGTTCCCTGAGGTCCGGTCCGGCTTTGTCCACCAACGCAGCCAGTTTGGGGCAGGGAAATGTGTTGGCGGATATGGCTTCAAGGGCGGTGTGGTAAAAACCAAGCAGGATCCTGTGGTCCGATCCGGCGGTTTTCGTCTTTCTTTTCAGCGCCCGGATGGCCACGTCGGTGCATTGGTTCTGTGCCATGGGGATGACCAGGGACATCAGATCCTCCGGGGGCAGGGTGGAAAGAATTTTGCCGGTGGTGCCCAGCAGGGGCCGGGCATAGAACAAGGTGGGGTATAAGGGGGTGAATCGGTCGTCCAGGGGGGGGAGCAATGCCATCAGTTCCCGGGGGGAAAGCCCTGTGATCTGTTGTTGCAATCCCTTGAAGCAGCTGGCCATGCCCCGGGTATCGATCCCGTAATCACCGCTGTCCACATCGGTTTGCAGCAGCAGAAAACACTGCATTTGCTGGACCGGTATAAACGGTTTGGTCAGTTCGTGAAAGGTTTTGGCTGAAAACTTCTGCGCTTTTAAAAATTCCGCCAAAAGGCGTTTTCCGGTAATCACCGGGGAAAGGATGGGAAGGCCGAATTCAACAGCCCGGTCCAGATCCCGGTCCACCAGGTGCCATTTCTCCTTTGGCAGGTTTTTCTGGGCAGAGATCACAAAAGCCAGAGCCCGGGCTTCTTTTACCCGGACATCATGGGGTGCCCTGTCATAGGCGGTCTGGAGAATGGCCTGTGCTTTTCTGAAGGCATTTTTCAGGGAATACAGCCGGGCCAGTTCCAGGCAGGGGGCAGGGTCGTCATCAAACTGGGCGGCCATGGTTTCATACAGGGTTGTCAGGACTTTGCGGTGCTCGGCCAGGGGGGCGGGAATACCCTGCAGCATGTCATAGGCCAGCCTGTTTCCCGGGTCATGTCTTACGGCATGCCGGACCAGGGTCAGCAGGAGCAGGTTTAAGTCGGAGTCCAGTATGCTGCCCGGAATGGAACACGCGGCGAGGATGTGAAAGAGTTCTTCCTCATAATCGTAAAGGACATCGGGCTGATGCTTGATGATGCCGGCAATTTTCAGAAGAATCAGGGCGTATGCCGTGCCCCGCTCTTTTGCATCCGGAAATTCGGTTTTCAGCGTTTTCAGGTAATCCGGGGTGGCATGGGACAAAAAATCAGTACAGACCGATTCGATTTTCAGGAAAAGACGCTTTCGCTCTGCGTGGGAATGGATGAGCCGTTCAAGAAACCCGGGCAAAAGATCCGGATCATCTTCATATGATTTGTTGATGCCTTTACCGATGATTTCCGCAAGGGTTTCAAGGACGTCATCCGGTGATTCAGGCTTCAGCAACCGGGCAAAGTCACGGCAGGCCGCTGCCATCCCGTTCAGGTTCAGGGGTGCCATGTGCTGCTGAATCCTGTCCCGGCAGGATATCTTGTGTATCCCCGGCCCCATCAGGAGGGTGGCGGTGTCAGGGTAACTATCAACGGACTTGAAACTGCCGTATTCGGCATATTCGGCCAGGAGGGTCCGAAGTCCCTTGAACGGGAAGTTTGCCCCCAGGCGGGGCAGTGCTTTTTTCAGGGTGGACCGATCCTGCCGTTCCCAGGCTGCCATGACCCGGGCAAACGTCTTGAGATCCGCAAAGGGGGAGGTGCGGCCGATGGGCCGCATGGCGTGAAGCGCGGCCTGCCAGTCACCGTCCGCCATGTTGGCGGCTGCCGCAGCCATCACCGGCCGGTCCGTCCTGAGCCGGGCGTCTTCGGGCAGGTCCTCGGCCAGATCCAGGGCATGTTCGGTCACCAGCAATATGCCGAGGCGTTTTTCCGTCTCCGGGGTCAACACCGCAAATGCCGACTTTTCCTTCAATGCGGCCATGACGGTGCGGACCGGCAAAAAATCCAGGGCCTGTTCCAGCTGTTCCGGCGTGATCCGGGGCAGGGCTTCAAACACCTGCCCGCCCAGATTTGTCACGGTCTCAGCTTCCCTGGACATTTTTTTGACAAGAAGCTGGCCGTGTCTGAGCCGGTAGGCCCGGAAAAGGTCCGGCAGGACAAGATCCTTGTCACCCCCTTTTTTCAGCACCTCGCGAAAGGCCAGTATGGCGTCCCGGTATCGGGATGCCGCCAGAAAAGCTGTGGCCTGATCACGGATCGCATCTGGGGTCAGGGACTGCAACCTTTTTTGTGTTTCATTTCTAAGGCGCTGTTTCTGTTTGCTTTTTTTCTTTCTGACTTTGGCCATACCGCGAATATCATCCCTCTTCCAGCTTGTCGTTCAGGGCGACATCATACCTGGGACGGCAGGTAAAATCAAATCCATTTTGACTTTAAAAAGATGCTCCGGATGTGGGCCTTTTTCCCGACTTCATGATTTCTTTTTCTGTTCTGGTCCACTGGATCCGCAGTGGATCTGGCTGGTACCGCAGCTGTCACACCCGCAGCCGCAGGATGTGCTGTCAGCGGAAGCTGTGGCCCGGAGCCGGCGGTAAAGATAATACACGGCACCGGCAACGATCAGGCTGATAAAGATTTTTTCAAACATGGTTGGGATTCCTTTGGCTGAAAGATTTTCATTTCTTAGTTTGTTAGCCTTAACAAACTAATTTTGCCCACAAATCTTCCGCCCTGTCAAGTTTTTTTAGGATCAGCAACAGCCATCCCCGCAGGAGGCGTTTTCCTTACCTTTTATCCAGACCTGGATAATATACGTGGCTCACCCGACTCCGGGACTGACGGATATGGCATCTGCCGGGCAGTTGCTGACACAGGCCCCGCATTCCATACAGGCATTGAAGTCAACAATCCGGGCTTTTTTTCTTTGTATCTCAAACACGGCATGGGGGCAGACTTCGGTGCACAACCCGCAGCCGATACATTTTTGGTCATCCAGCACCAGGGTGGCCACATCTTCCAGATATCTGAAATCCTGCATCCTTTTCTCCTGTCTCCGCTTCATTCCGAATCATCAGAATGCGCTGTAAATCCAAAGCCCGGCAGACACCATCAGTCCGGTCACCTGCACGGGAATGTATTGTTTCATCTCTTTTTCCACCCCGGACGGGGAGGTGAACGGGGTGGCACCGGTAAAATTCATGGCCAGATGGGAACTGACCATCACACTGAAGATAACCAGAGCTGCGGCACCGGCCATGCTGCCGATATGATCCCAAATAACAGGCAGCAGCAACAGGCTGCACACACCGCCCATGAGAATACCTTTAAAAGCAAATTTTTTTGACGGGATAAACGGCAGCAGCACCGGGGTTAACACGGCACCGGAAATCAATCCGATGACCAGGGCGGACAGGGACACCAATCCCCTTTCCCAGGCCCCGTGAAACGAAAATATCCCCGGACCGATACCTGAAAGCACAAACAGCACCAGGGCCGAGATACCCGATATTTTCAACGCCCCATGCAGTTCCACCGGGGTCAGCACAAACCGTTCAAACAAGGTAAACGTAACCTGGCGCATGGATTTGTCCGCTTTTTTTCCCTTGTCCAGAAACTCAGGAATATCACAGGCCCGCACCGGCCCATACACCACCCGGAAACCGGACCGGGCCTTCACCTGTCTGGCAGATACCCCGGTGGCACCCAGCTGGGGCACGATCACCCGTTTATGGGCCACCACTTTTTCAAGAGACACCGCCTGGATTCTGTTGACCAGCTCTTGGGTGGAAAAATTTTTTTTGCCTGCTGCGCACCAGACATTCACCCCGCGGGTATCCAGCACCAGAATCCAGGCGCTGATGCCTTCCAGCGCAGATCGCAGATGATCAAAGGTCAGCTTGTAATTGGCGGTCACCAGCACGTCTGAATCCGGATCCGGTGACCCGATGCCGTAAAGACCGGGACTCACCAGATACTTGTCCCGCCGGATGCCGCATCGGACGGCGATGGTGGACAGCCGGTCTTTTTTATCCAGATCCGGCCGGATCACCGGCACCGGGCCGGCATCGGTTTCCATAAAATGATCCACATAACGGCACAACTCATATCCGGGTCTGTCGTATGCCGCCATCGGGCGGGTTTCTTCGGTTGCACACGTCAGACCCGGCATATTCATTGACGGCATGAGCTGCACATTGTTCGTTGACAGGCCAGGGCCTTTTTTTTGAAACGGATTTTGGGTTGAATTGTCTGATCTGATGGCCATGGGGAGTATTTTCATAACGGTTCCCGGATTGTTTATAACGCGTTTACAAATTGTTTGAGCTGGTTCAACACAGCCTTATCCACACAAAAATAGGTTTTGGGCCCTTCCACCTCCCCGCAGACAATGCCCGATTCCTTGAGTATCTTCAAATGCTGGCTGATGGTGGACTGGGAATAGGGAAAAATGCCTACGATCTCTCCGCAGATGCAGGTGTCAATCTCAATCAGATGCTGGACGATTCTGATCCGGGTAGGATGGCCCAGGGCTTTGAAAACCTTGGCAAGCTGTGCTGATTCCATTGGCAAAAACCTTTTAATCGTTAATCGACATTTAACGATGACATGTCTGTCTGCCGGTGTCAACCCCCGAACATTGTCTTTTCTTGACAATACCCTGTTTTATGCCCTATGTATCAAACAAGAAAAATTTCCTTCAAATCCAATCTGACTCGAGGTGAAAAATGAAACAGCCCGATGATTATGATTTTGTCAAACTCAACCGGGAACATCTGGATATTCTGGTGTCCTGGGCAGACCAGGAAGGGTGGAATCCCGGCCCCCATGACGCGGACGTTTTCTGGCACACGGATCCAGACGGATTTTACGGATTTTTCGATCAGGGAGAACTGGTGGCCGGCGGCGCCATCATCTCCTATGACGGCGCATTCGGTTTCATGGGCTTTTTCATTGTCAAGCCCGCCTACCGGGGCCGGGGCATCGGCAGAAAACTGTGGTACCTGAGGCGGGATACTTTGCTGAAACGGCTGGACCCCGGGGCCGCCATCGGCATGGACGGGGTGGTGGCCATGCAGCCGTTCTACAACCGGGGCGGGTTTGCACTTTCGTTCCGGGATCTGCGGTATGAAGGCACGGGAACCCCCCGGCCCCAGGAGGATGCCGTGTCCGCCATCAGGGAACCTGATCTGGAAAAGGTGCTGGCATACGACCGGGAATGCTTTGGATGTGACCGACGGCGGTTCATGACCCGGTGGCTGAAAATGCCGGAGGCCTATCCCTTCAAATACACGGAAGGCAGCCGGTTAAAAGGGTTTGCCGTGCTGCGGAAGGTCCGGCAGGGATACAAGATCGGCCCGCTGTTTGCTGACACCCCGGACATCGCGGATGCATTGTTTTGTGCCTGTTCGGCGGCAACCGGAAACGCGCCGTTCTACCTGGACATTCCCATTGTCAACACGGCGGCCCAGGCCCTGGTGGACCGCCACAAGATGACCTATGTGTTTGAATGCGCCAGAATGTATCACGGCACACCCCCGGCCTTGCCCATGGATAAAATTTATGGCATCACCACGTTTGAGCTTGGGTGATGCCGCCGGGCAAACCCTATTTCAAGGGGAACAGGCTGTTTCACTCAAAATGGTGTAACACCTCTTCCAGGTGGGACACCCAGATGTCCACAAAGGAATCATATTCTGCCGTGCCTTTCATAATGGTGTGGCAGTCGATCCCGGCTTCTGAAAGAATGGATTTCCAGGAATCCGCTTCATCGCCGGCCATGTCATTTTTGGCATGATCTCCGGCCACGGACATGAACGGCAGCAGCCAGGCCGTCTTGATTTTCTTTTCTGCCAGCCAGGACTGGATCTCATCGATTTCCGGATACCCTTCCACTCCGCCGATGAACACCAGCGGATCCCGCTGCTGGGCCTGGAACATCAGGGCCGGATAAAACGCGTTGCCGGGATGATGGGTCCCGTGTCCCATAAACACCACGGCATCCTGTTGTTTTCTTTCGGCAGGGATGATGTCAAACAGGGCCTCCACGGCTTTTTCCATATCCGCCTGGGTAGCCAGAAGCGGATACCCCTGGATCACCTGGTCAAATACTCCCATGGACCTGAACGCCCCCACTACGCGGCCCAGATCATGGTACTCCGATCCGGCAATGGTGTGCAGGCTCTGCACGGCCACGTGGGTGAACTGGTCATCCGCCATCCGGGCCAGGGCCATGGCCGGAGAATCCAGATGTTTTCCCTGTTTCGCCAGTTTGTGCCGGATGATCCGGGAGGTGTATGCCCAGTATACCGGGGTGTCCGGCCAGGCGGCCTTGACTTTGCGGTCGATATTCTCAAACGACACCTGGGCGCTGGCTTCACTGGAACCAAACGCCACCAGCAGAATGCCGACTTTTTTTTCCTTGTGGATGTCATGTTGGTGGGCAAAAATGGTGCTGCCAGTAGTCAGTAACAAACCCAGGGCAAGAATGCCCACAATCAATGGATGCCATACATGTTTCATTTTTTTACTCCTCGAATAAACATTGATAAAAATTGAATTGAGAGTCGTCATTCAGAAATAACCGGCCAGTCCCAGGGCCCGCTCCAGGCGTTCTGCCAGAAAACCCGTGACTTCCGGATAATGGGTCAGGCCTTTGAACAAGGGCTTTTCCTTTACTTCCACCATGGGACAGTCCACGGTGAAGCCCATCTTTTCCAGGCAGGCACGCCAGCTGTCCTCTTCGCCCATCAGATCATCCCTGGCATGCATGCCCGCAAAATACATCATGGGGATGATCCGGGCCTGTTTGACCCGGTCGATGGTCCGCTTCTTTTTCATCCGCGTAAACAGGGCATCCGGATCCGGGATGCCTTCAATGGCTGCAGCCCTCACATGGGGATACCGGTCCGCCACCAGCTTTTCCACGCCCAGGTACACGATATTCACAGGGTCGGCCGCCAGGGGTGTGCCGTGCAGGGCCAGCAGGTTTACACCCTGGTCCGGCGGCAGAAAATCCTGTTCCATCACCGCCAGGGTCTGCCGGATAAAATCCCACCGATGGCACAGCGTCTCTCCCATGAACACCCGCAGGCCGGGAAAATAGGCACAGGTCTCCTGGATCTGCCCGTACTCGGTGCCCGGAAAAACGTGCAGAGGCTGCACCACCGCCTTTCTGAACCCGGCTGCTTCCACTTGGGCCAGGGTCTGGTGCAGGCTGGGCAGGCCGGTTTTCCGGCGGATGATTTCCGAGGTATAGGCCCAAAAGATCTCATATGCTGAAAAATGCCGTTCCAGGTGTGCCTGAAAATTTTTCAGGACATCCCCGGCCCGGGTGGTGGAACCGAAAGCGGCAATGATGACGGCGGGTTTTTCCTTGAGTGGCGGCAGGTGCATCTTGCGGCCGATATATCCATTGGGGTGCATAGGTTGTCTTTCCTTATCTCCGGGTTTAACGTTCCATTGCGGCATTTCTTACCATAAGTCTCAGTTTCTGCCAATACAACAAGAAAACGAGCCAGATCACCTGGGTTGCGGGTTTTTTCGTGTTGGTTCACGCATCTTTGACAGTACGTCTCATCCCCCAGACGGCCAGGACGATCATGACCACCACCAGTCCGGTCAGGCTGGCCACCCAGAACGACTCTTTTTTCACCACAGGCGCCGGATTAATGCCGGACTGCCAGTCCTGGGCCGTCACCGGCACGGCACCCGCCAGCACAGCCGCAAGACACATCAGCACTGCCGCAAGACCGGAAAAACCAAAAAAATCTTGATCCAGCGCCGGCCGGGAACCCTGACAGGGTTCCAGAAGATGTCATGGTCCGGAAACGTTTTTGTGCGCTAAGACTCCAAAAATTCTTCTTGACAAAAAAACATGACACAATAGATAATCCCCCAGCATCAAGGTGCTCATTTGAGCTTGAAAGGGAACCCTGTGAAAGTCAGGGACGGGCCCACCGCTGTAAACGGGGACCACCGCCGCAACCATGTCACTGTGCCGAAATGGTATGGGAAGGCGCGGCCAGTAGGATGATCCGTGAGTCAGAAGACCTGCCTAAGCGATTAAAGATTTTTTCCGCGGACAAGAAAAAATCAGATCAAGATCTTGTGTTAAAAAGGGAAACCCTGGATCGATTTACTCGGTCCGGGGTTTTTGGTTTCTCCGGACCGGCAATTGGTTAATGCGCACAGGAGAATCAAATGAAAAACAAAGGGATATATTTAGGGATCATCGCTGTTTTCTGGATGACGGCAATCACCGGCATTTCCGCCGGCCGGGCAGAAGATCAAGCAGTCACCACCATGGATCAGGTCGTGGTGTCAGTCACCCAGACCGAAACCACTTCAGCAAAAATCGGCGGCAACAGCGTCACCGTGATCACGGCCAAAGAGATTGAAGAAAAAAACCCCCATACCGTGCTGGAACTTCTCAAAACCGTGCCCGGTGTATTTGTGACATCCACCGGCGGCATGGGAACCAGCTCCTCCGTATTCATTCGGGGAGCGGACGAGAAAAACACCCTGGTAATGCTGGACGGTATTATTCTCAATGACTCCTCCCACCGCAACCGGTCCGCTGATCTCGCAGATATCAACCTGGATCAGGTGGAACGTATCGAAGTGGTCAGAGGTGCCATGAGTGTGATGTACGGCAGCAATGCCACAGCCGGCGTGATCAACATCATCACCAAAAAAGGAAGCAGAGACCCTGAAGCCACCGCTTCCGTGGAAGGCGGCTCCTACGGCACCTGGAAAACCGGCGCCCATGCCTCGGGTGCCACGGACAAGCTCACATATGCCGTGTCCGGCTCTTATCTGTCCCGGGACGGGTTTTCCATTGCAGACAAGGACAACCCGCGCATCCCCCAGAATGGCAACACGGATGAAAAAGACGGGTATGACAATCTCACATTATCCGGCAACTTAGGATTTGAATTCAATGAAAATTTTTCCGTCTCATCCACCCTGCGGTATGTGGATGCACAGGTGGATCTGGATGATTATGAAGGCGGGTATACCGGAGACAACATCACTTCCACCTGGGTGCCGGATCCGGTCTCCGGTGCATGGGTCAACACCCTGGTGCCCAACCCGGACGGTCCCACATACAAACGATCTGAATCAGAACGTCTGATGGGACAGGTCGGAATCAACAACTGGTTTGCCCAAGGCCGGGTTGAATCCATTCTGTCCTATAAATTCACAAGAAGTGATCTTCAGGCGTATGACAACGACAATCTGCCCTGGTATGACTATCAAGGCGCTTCCGACGAATTTTCCTGGCAGGGCAACATCGATTTTGAAAACCATGTGCTGTCCTTTGGCACCGGGTATTTTAACGAAGCCATGGAAAGCCTGAGCAGCGGAGTGGCGGACATCGATACCCACACCTTGAGCTACTGGCTCCAGGACCCGCTCTTTGTCGGCGAAAGCCTGGTTTTGATTGCCGGGGCCCGCATGGATGATCATCAGTCCTTTGGTAGAAAGACCACGTTCAGGATCGCACCCGCCTATGAGATCCCGTCCACCGGTACCCGTCTCAAAGCCAGCTTCGGCACCGGTTTCAGGTCTCCCTCCCTGTATGAACTTTATTCCGTCTATGGGAACCCGGATCTTGCGCCGGAAAAAAGCCAAGGCTGGGATTTGGGGGTGGAGCAGGGTTTTCTGGATGATCACCTGACTTTGGGCCATATATGACCTACTGCTCAAATAAAACCCTTTCTATCTCGTTATGACGTCGAAGCCCATAAGGCTATTATATCAATAAATCAGTATATTAAAAGAAATTATCCCAAGGTTTCACTCCCGGCACAATGCTTGCTGAATAATTTATGTGTACAATTAACAAGGAACTGGAAAATCATGAAGTAGACCAATGCTGCATGGAATTAAAAACACTGATTGAAAAGGCCGTTCAAAAAATCACAACCTGATTCAAGGAGACATTATCGTATGAAACAAGAAACTGGTGGAAAAATCAAGTATGGCGTTTGGGGGCTTATTATCGGAGCAACGATGGCAATGATCATCGGCTTTAGCTGGCGTTAAACAAAGAGCGCCTACTGGGGAGTGCTTTTGGTGGGCTACGGCTTCTATGTTTTAATGAATAAAATGGTTTCAAGTCCAGGAACTCTTTCGAATTCGTTTTTATTTTCTGTCAATACTGCACAGTTATGGACTAAGGCGGTTGCTGAAATAATCAGGTCATGTGCCCCTATCATCATACCCTGCCTGGAAAGTGATGCAAATAAACCAGCATGCACTCTGGCGACTTCAGTATTAAAATCCAACACAGGCACTTTACTCAATATGGATTCCACAAAAGCGGAACGACGCGCCCTTCTTGACTCATTATCAGCATAATGAACACCAACCAATAATTCAGAAACAGTCACTGCGCTGATATATACATCGCCATATTCTTCCCAGGGTGAAAAATCTATCTGAGATTTCGATCGCTCAGAATGAATAAAAACATTTGTGTTCAGCATTAATCCCATTGTGTCTTCTCCAGGGGTATTTGTTTTCGAATATCCTCCAGATCTTTTGCAAAGACACCTGCATCATCTCCAAGCGAAGGCAGCTCTGCGAACATTCTATTCAGGTCTTTGACTTTTAAAGAGGACGCAATTGAAACTGGAGAAATTCGAGCGATCACCTTATTACCCTGAAAATCGGATAAAGCGCACATCTTAAATAAAAAAAACAACACCAAACGCTCTAATTGTTTGAAAAGTCATGCTTTTTTCTTGCTTTTTTAACGTGTTTGTATTATATTGATACGTACACTTTAAGGGAGGTTTGTGCATGGCTAAACCAATAACAGGAAAAACTCACGTCGGTGAACGGCGTGAAAAGCGTCCGAATGGGGATATTTACGTCTATGAACGGGTTACAGCCTACGACGAAAAGACCAGAAAGACCTATACGGTCAGTCAGAAACTCAAAGGAAAAATCAAGTCGGGAACTCACAAAATTTTGCCGACTCGTCCGAAAAAACATAAAGGCGAAGGAGGCCTTGTCGATGCAACACGTCGGCATACCGGCCTCACGGACATATTGGAATGGGTTGGCAAGGTTTCCGGCATTGATAATGATGTATGTGCTTCATTCAGCGAGGGTGATGCGGCAAAGATACTTTCTATCGCACGCTACTGGATTGGTTCCGGTGGCAACACGCTGCCACGTCTTGAGAGTTGGCAGGTGATGCACCCTCTTCCATATCGCGAAGCGATCACTGAGGACGTCTATGGTAGCCTGTTTAAGGATGTTGGTCGCAATGAGGAAGGCGTTCAGCGCTATTTTTCAGCTCGGGCGGCACACCTGGGGAAGTCTCCTATGCTGGCGTTTGACTCTACCACTATTTCGACCTATTCTGAAAATCAGTCGGAGGCACGACAGGGATTCAACAAGGATGGCGACGGACTCAACACCATCAAGCTTTTGACCTTATATTCCGTCAAGGCTGGCGAACCGATAGCCTTCTCTAAGCAACCCGGCAATATTCCGGATGTCATCTCCATTGAAAACACTTTGACACAACTCAAGTGTCTCAATCTGGAAAAGCCTCTGATCGTCACCGATAACGGCTACTACAGCCAGAAAAACATGATGGAATTCGCCTTGCGCAATGTGAAGTTTCTGACGCTGGTTGATCCAAATATTATATGGGTCCGCGAGACAATTGATGCGCTCCGTGCAACAATAGCGGGTATGGCCAGCACTTGTCCTTTCGACCCGTCAATCTGCGGAGCAACTTTGCACAGAATGCACCAGTTCAGCCGGACACGCCAGCGATCACGCAACAGGAAAATTGCAGGTGAGAAAGAAACGTTCTCGCGCCGCCTGTATGTGCATGTTTACTATTCCCCGGACAACGAAGCTAAGAAAGAACTCGCCTTCCGTAAGGATCTGCTTGAACTGAAGGCGCAAATACAAGGAGGAAATACCGAGTTCACGCCATCTGCGCAAAAGAAAATAGACAAGTACCTGACCTGTTCCAAAAAGGGGCGTGGGGGGCAGCTTAAGGTGGGCTTCAATGATAAAGCCATTACCGAAGCAAAGAGGTACTTCGGCTATTTCGCTCTGGTCAGCAATCAGACTATGGACACATTTACGGCACTTGAAAACTATCGGTTGCGAGAAAAAATTGAAGAACTCTTTGCCGTGCAAAAAGGGAGACTCGACGGTGCGCGACCGCGCACATGGTACCCGGACAATCTGCGCGGAAGACAATTCACACAATTTATCTCGCTGGGCTATCATTGTTCCCTGATGAAAAAAATAAAGGAAGTACAGTCCAAGCTCGGGAAAAATGAATCCGGAAAAACCAAATCACTTCTCAATCTCGAAAAAAAATTGGAAAACTGGCTTGCGCAACGCTCTCTCGCTCAGATCTTGGATTGGTTCGATTGCATTGAAACCACAAAGGTACAGACTGCCATGGGCAGCTATCGATGGTCCACCGAATCAGTAGCCAGAGACAGACTGTTCTTGAAGTACTTGGGAGTGAATACCGAATAGTGTACGCTTTAGCCGATTTTCAGGTTATTACCACGTTCCAACTCAACACTGACACCTTGATAAAAAATTCGATTAAGCAAATCAGAAAATTGTCTTACTGCCTGGGTGACACTTATACGCTCCATGACTCGCTCCTCATAAATATTAAAATCATATAATATGATTATATATACTGTCAGCACGGATGTTTGTAAAGGATTTTTTTGAAAAGCGGTTCGTTCATCAAAGCCTGAAGGGCAGTCAGTAAGCAGCCTTTTAAGTTCTGATTCGGTCAATGGTATAAAAACAGGCCAATCGTGCAGAACGCGTTCCACCCGACAGGATAATGCCGATGGCATCAGCACCCTGGTCCTGGGCCAGGGATTTAAAAAAACTGTCAATGGGAAGGTTAAATCCCCTGGGCTGGGGCAGGTCCATGAGCTGGAGGGTGCCGTTTAAAATGGCCATATCCTTGTTGGGCGGAATCACATAGATCCTGTTGGGCTGAATCGTAAGCCCGTCTGTTATCTGATGGACCTTCATCTGTGTTTTTTTCTGAATCAGCTCTTTTTTTGTCATGGACATGTCCCCTGTCCTGAGAAATTGGAATGTACGAAAGATGTAAACTGTTCTGGTTATAGGCCGGGCAACTGCCTTCTGTCAAGGAAACGGATAAAAACTCATTCCTCTTTATTTTGCCTGATGGCATGAACGGTCTCCATCCCAGGGCTTTGAATCTGTTTTGATCGGATTTGCCCTCTAAAACCAATGACCACAGCATGGGCTCTGTCCACCCATGCCTGGCAGCCACCTGGGGAATGGTTAATCCCTGGGACAAATCCGTATTTGGGGATTTTGTTAACATTGACATTTTCCCCAAATGGTTTCGGATAATATCCCTGGTCTCTCCCAAGCGCAATGCTATTCTTTCCTGAAGGATTCCCAGCCGGTTCATGCGCCAGATTTTCTGATCCAGTTTAATTTGCCGGACCGCTTTCAGGTCTGCAATATAATTGGCAATTGTCTGCCGGGATCTGCCAATGAGCCTGCCTGGGACCAGCGATTTAATTCCCAGCCATTTTCAGGGATTTTTTCCCATCCAATTTCAAGGGTTGTGATCCAGCCACTGATTTTTTAATTCCGTTAACTGATTTTATAATCAAATATAATTCCCTCCATTTAATTCGCCTTGTAACGGTTTTTGGGAGGGACCATGGAACCTATCCCCTGCCTGGGGTGCAGTACTTTTTTTATTCCGAGAAACAAGCTTCAGACCCACTGCTCCACACCAGCCTGCCAGCGTGCCAGAAAGGCATCATGGCAAAGGCAAAAACTGGCAACCGACCCCGAATATGCACAAAGCCAGAAACTGTCCAACAATAAATGGCTGGCGAACACTCCGAATTACTGGAAAGACTATCGTTCCCGAAATCCGGAAAAAGCTGCCAGAAACCGTATTTTCCAGCGAATCAGGAACAGGGCAAAAGCTCGAACTGACAAGGGTCTGGATACGTCGCGTCATGTCGGTATTGCAAAGATGGACGCGAGAAAATCCTTGATAAACGGGCTTTCTGGTGAGTTCTGGCTGGTTCCGATGATTGCAAAGATGGACGCGGTAAAAATTTTTATCGCAGCCATACCGGGCGATCCCGGATAATTGCAAAGATGGACTCGGGGACAGGAGATATTTTTTTATGCTACACCCGGATCAAAAACCTTTTTTGAAGGAGGGTGTCATGATACGGAAAAAAATTGTCTCCAGGTC